>CAYNDU010000075.1:0-14283 GCA_964395615.1 uncultured Pirellulaceae bacterium
CAAGATCGCGCTGAATAATACGTCCACCCAAAACGAGCCCGTTCCTGCACCCCCTTTCGCCGCCTTCTAAGACCTTCGGAGGTGACTTGTTACTTTATTGGCCGAGTCTTTCCGTCGAGCCCGATGATGGGGCGAGCGTCGACCACGCGGCCCAAGGGACGGCAACCGGGTCCCAATTCGGTCAGCCCCAAGTCACGGTCCATTTCGGCCACTGCTTGCCGCAAGCCCTTAACCACCTCGGGGTTCTGCGCGGCCACATTCGTCGACTCGCCGATATCGGCGGCAAGGTTGTAGAGTTCGTTCTTGGCGAGACGGAGCTTCCACGAGCCGACCCGCACGGCCTCCAGTTTCAATCCACGGAAGTAATAGAACGTGTCGTGCGGCGGCTTCGCATCCGGCTGGTCCGAGAGGATCGGCCAGAGATCCGCACCATCCAGTTTTCGATCGTCGGGCAACTTTGCTCCAGCCAGTCGGCCCAGCGTCGGCAGCATATCGAACATTCCAGTGATAGCGTCCGAGGACGTTCCAGGGCGAATCTTACCTGGCCACCAGGCAATCATTGGGACACGGATACCACCCTCAAAAGTGCTTCCCTTGAACCCTCGAAGAGGATCGTTAACGGCCCGCTTCGTACCACCGTTGTCCGATGTAAACACCACCAGCGTCTGTTCGGACAGGCCGGATTGGCGCACCGCGTCGAGCACCTGGCCAACGCTCCAATCGACTTCCTCAACCCAGTCGCTGTAATAGCCATGAGGCGATCGACCTTGAAACTTCTTTCCGGGGTAGATCGGAAAGTGAACGGCGGAATGCGGCAGATAGAGAAAGAACGGGTGTTGCCGATGCTCGCGAATAAACCGAACGGCCTCTTCGGTGTACATTTCAACCAGGCGCACCTGGTCCGTCGCCAGAACGCGTTGCAAGACCGTTTCATTTCGCATCAGGGGCAATGGCGGCTGAGGGTTGCGGCGAACCTTCGTCGGAATGGGATCGCCCAGACTACTCTTTACGCCGTCTTTCGCGGGGCCCATGTCATTGGAGTAGGGTAGTCCAAAGTAATAATCGAACCCCTGCTTCCGCGGCAAGAATTCCGGCTGGTCACCCAGGTGCCATTTTCCAATGATCCCCGTCGCGTAATCTCTCGTTTTGAGCAGATCGGCAATCGTGATTTCTGATGGATCGAGGCCCACTTCGTTACCGGGAAACAACACGTGCGGAATGCTCAACGATCGCTTCGGATAACAGCCGGTCATCAGCGCGGCCCTCGAGGGAGAGCAAACGGGCGCGGCGTAGAAACTGGTGAACTTCTTACCCTCGTTCGCCAATCGATCGATATTGGGAGTGCGGTTCAGTTCTGAGCCGAATGCGCCGACATCGGCATAACCCATGTCGTCAATATTGATGATAATAAAGTTCGGCCGCCCTTCGTCTGTAGCCGCGGCCCGGGATCGGCTCAACGGCGCAACGAAGACCGGTAGCGCCAACATCGCAAGAACATACGCCGGTCGTCTCATGGGGGTCTCTCCCGTAAAATGTCCAGTACTTTCGTCCAGAGTGTCTGCTTTCGGCAAAGCGATCATTATAGAATACTCTGGTCCGTTCGTGGTGTGTGGCTCGGTGCCGCAGTGGCCGAGCCGCACCGATCTCGCAAAGAGCGGCGGCATGTGAATGGACGTCGAGAAAACGGCAATGGCGTCGACGAAACACACCAGAATCAGGCAGGAGTGACCGCTGACATGAACTTCCTGGTTTGGCCATTAATGACCCTGCTACCGTTCGGTGCGCCGGGTGAGTCGCGAATCGATGTGCGTGTCGGAATTGTCGCGTACGAAGACTTCCAGGTAGAACGGACGGAACTCGCCCAAGTATTCGAGCGCATTTCCGCTCGGCAATCGGCCTACCGGTTCCGGCTGGCAGCCGGGTCCTACGGAGACGTGTTGCACTGGCTGGACAAGGGCTATCTCGACATAGCCATCTTGACGCCGGGCATCTTCGCGAGCGCGTTGCAGTCAGGCAGATCACCGGACGCCGCGCCGCCCTTCCAATACGTGGCCACCGTGGGGTTGCCTGAGGCAACGTCGACCTGGGCCGCCTCGGATCGTCGCGAGCAAGGGTTTTCCGATGAATACCGCTCGGTCTGCCTGGTCGCTGATTCGTCCGAACTGCGGACGGCCGATGATCTCATTCGAGCCATCAAGGGGCGGCAGGTGGAACTGCTTTACGTGCACCGCCTGTCAGCCTCGGGCTATCTGGCGCCGGCCGCCGCGCTTCGAGCCGCAGGGCTGTCGCTCGAGAATACGCCGTTTCGATTCACCTACTCGCACAGCCAGTCGATTCGATTGCTGAACGATCGCGTTGGGAAGCGACAGCGAGTCGCTTTTGTCTGGGACGATGCGGCTCGCGTCGATCCGCAACTCGAGCGGTCTGTGCGCCGGATTCCGCTGCCGACTTTGGATAGGATTTCGATTCCTCATGATGTGGTCGTGGCTCGGAGTTCGTTTGCGCACGTCGAGCCGTTGAGACAGATGTTGCTCGATCAGCGCGATCCGGCTCGACGGTATCAATTCACATACCATCCCGATTGGTCAGACCGGTTTGAGAACGTCAGGGCGTGGGTGCCGAAAAACAGGGGCGACGCGACCTCGGACGACGGTCACGCCGTGTCGCTTGATGAAATCGGATCGATGTTGCTGCAATACGCGCGGTCACAACCGGAACGACCACGATTGGCCCTGGTGCTGTCGGGCGGGGGAGCCAAGTGTTCGTATCAGGTTGGAGCGGTGGCTGCCATCGAAAATCGACTCGCCCAACTTCGCAGAGAGAACTCGGATTATCCCGTTGACATCTCTCTGGTGGTAGGAACTTCCGGGGGCGCGATCAACTCGCTCCCCGTAGCCATGCACGTTGCCAGAACACCACAGGGGCAGAAGTGGTTGGAAGCCACCTGGCAACAACTTGACCAGCGCGACATCGTACGTCCCCCAACGGCCGTTCGCGTGAACATGGGACTCTGGTTTGCCCTGATTCAGTTCTGCCTCATTTGGTTCATCGTGTCGTTGGTGGCGAGGTCCGAGGGGACCCGCCTGTGGGCACTGCCCTATTCTCTGCTGGTACTGGCGATCATCCAGTTCTTACTGGCATACGTTCGGCCAGTACCTTGGAACTGGCTCGGGACGCGTCATGGCGTTCACCACGCGTGGCTCTGGTTCGGCTTCGGCATGCGAGGCAGTGCATGGTGTCTTCTGGCGATCGGGGCGATTCTCTTGATGCTTGCCTGGACCACATCGAGCACCGGCCGAAACTGGAAGTTCCCAAGGCGGACGGTCCGCGCGCTTCTCTGGACCGGCATCCTGGGCCTGCCCCTATTGCAGATTTTGACAATCTGCCTCTGGGAAGAAACTCTGTCCGATGGCCTGGGGATGGAAAACGCGCTGGCGACCCATATGCCAACAATGATCAACAATAGTCTGCCGACGTCCTCAGAGATTCCTTTGATTGAAACCGATCCGAAACGGGCGACGACCGACCGGTTGAAGTCGATCAGCCGTCAGATCATCGAGCAGCATCGCCTGCGACGTGACCTCGTCATCACCGCCTCCTGCCTCCAACAAAGCAATGCCCGACTGCCCTCCGATCTTTACTTCTTTGCACCGGCAAGCGATCACTCGCCAAACGCCCCGTTTGGATCTCGTGGAATTCCCCTGGAGGATCATCCAGACGTTCTGCTCGATGTCGTGCTGGGATCAAGTTCGATCTTCCCGGTCTTCCCGGCGCGCACGATCAAGGGCATTCCCGAACGCGGCCAACATGTGACGCTCATCGACGGCGGGTTCGCCCACAACAGTCCTGTCGAAGCAGCCGTTCTTTGGGGGGCGACGCATATTATCCTGATCGATGTAATGCCCCGTAAGCGGGGCCTTGGTCATAATTTCATTGAGAATGTAATATCTTCCGGTCGCCACCTTCACCGTCAGGCGCAGTTGATCGATGCGCGGTCCCATGAGAAAGTTCGCATTTTTACACTCGCGCCCGACCCGGCTCGTCTTTGCGTCCTGGATTTCTCCGAGAACCTGATCCGAGCAAACATCGCGTTAGGATACGAAAATGCACTGCGCAACGGATTGTCGGCCACCCCGCTCTTTCGCAAAGAATGGGGCCAGCCCGTCTTGAACGCGATAAGGCCGACGCCAAAACCGGGAGCCGCGAATGTGGTTCAGTAGGTTGCGTTATTGTGCATTCGGCATGTGATGTGCTTCGTTCGGTTCCAGGCAGCGGGGGGCCGGCCGGATGCCGGTCACCAGGGCCCGAAGGGTCTCTTCTCCCGTCATTTGACGATGCGGGCGTCCGCATTCGGGCGACGACCGAGACGCGATTCATGGAGACCGCGCTCGATAGAGACCATTGACGCCCGCCGTGAAAATCGATGGCCGGCCACCTCGGCACAAGCGGCGGATTTGGCCGTCGCCCAAATACTTGCGAAATCTCTGGCGGACGTTAAGCTCATAATACACTTCTCATGAGGGCAGCAGTGTCATCGACGCACGTCCAGCCGATTCCGCACTTATTATCCTTTCTGTTTGACCGGCGAGTGGACGAAGTGGACGAGAACACGCGCAACACCATCATCCACCATTGGCATTTAGGTCAGTCGCAACGACAAATTGCCAGGGGACTTCACGTCTCACGAAACACGGTGAAGGCCGTGCTGGAACAGGTGCGCCATGCGCGCTCCGGTACGGCTCCCGATCCGCCCCTTTCGGCGCAGACGAAGAAGAAAAAGGGCAGTCTGCTTGACTCGTTCGAAAGCCAGATCGCCAACCTGCTCGCCCGCTACCCGTACATTACGATTGTCGACCTGCTCAAGCGACTTCAATCGGACGGGTACCAGGGCAGCTACACGATTCTCCGCGAGCGGGTCAAACGCATGCGCCAGAATGGCATCGTGCGGAACCTGTTACCCAACGCATTGAACGACGGCGGGGCCAGGGTCGGTTTTCACACGATGGCAGTCGACATTGCAAATGCGGGTCGCCGCAAGGTGCAGTTATTCGTTTTCCAGCTACTCGGATCGGGGCGCACTTATATGCACTTCAGCCCGGCAGCCGACCTGGCGGCCAGCCTGTTCGAACACACGCAGGCATTCGATTACTTGGGCGGCGTGGCAGTTCTCGTGCAATATGAACGGACATTGACGGCACTTCAAACGCCCGGCCACGGTTCGCTTGGGGACGCGGCGGACACAGCGACGCGGGACATGCGTGTTGGCCTGAGTCCTCTCTTTATCCGATTTGCCAACCACTACGGATTTCGCCCGGCCTGGGTGACGCCCGAGTCCGGCGGTGGCGGCGAGTACGTTACGGCGCTATTGGACCGGCTTCGCGTTCAATTGCTGTCGAGCCGCGAATACCGGACGCTCGATCACCTGAACGACGCATTGCGCAATTGGCTGGCCGAAGTGGCCGACCGTTTACCGTATCGCGGGCAACGCCCTTCCGACCGATATCCCCAGGAGCTCGAACAACTGATACCGTTACCTGCTTACCCCTGGAGCGGATGAGTGCCGCTAAGTTGGCACTGCAAATGGCCGCGAAATGCCGAGCGGAGCTATTCCGGCTCACTTTCGGCCAACCGACAAAACAATGACGTTGAAATTGCCGAGAGAATAAGTTAGTACCTGCCTTGCCTCGGCGTTGAGGAGCCGGGCACCTCGATCGAACCTCTGGCTCAGCGGTCTTTCGTCAGATCCTGCATTTGACTTTCGGCCCACTCGAGACGGAAGTCCGCATACCAAACCAACAGCCGTCGGCGTACGGATACACCGAAAGGGACCCAAGGAGATGGGGTGGCTGCTACTCCCATTGATGATTCTCGTACAAGCGCTTGTCATCATCCTGCTTCTCGCTCGTCGTGGCGAATTGCGGCGGATGTCAGGTCGGCTCGAGAAACTGACGGAGGCAAAACACAAGGGCAGTCACCAGGCTCGGCTGCAGTATCCGCACGTCGATCTCAGCAGGTGCCTTGGTTGCGGTACTTGCGTGCGAGCGTGCCCGGAGGAGGGCGTACTTGATTTGATCCACGGCCAGGCCGTGGTCATTTTCGGCGCGAGGTGCGTTGGGCACGGACTCTGCGCCCAGGCCTGTCCGGTAGGTGCCATCGACTTGACACTGGGCGACCTGCAAAACCGTCGGGACATCCCGGCGTTGTCCGATTCTCTGGAAGTCAAGAACATGCCTGGACTCTTCCTGGCAGGCGAGGTGACCGGTTACGCGCTGATCCGAACAGCCATCACGCACGGCACGGCAATTTCGGATCGTGTCGCGGCTCGCATCCAAAAGGACAATGCGGAGTCGGGCGGCAATGGGAGCGCCGAACCGGGCGATCCGCCGCTCTACGACCTGTGTGTGGTCGGCGCGGGTCCAGCGGGTCTCGCAGCTTCACTGCAGGCTAAACGGCACGGGCTGAATTTCGTCACACTCGAGCAAGAGGCGCTCGGTGGAACGGTCGCCAAATACCCGCGGCGCAAGCTGGTGATGACACAACCGGTATCTCTCCCGCTCCACGGGCAGTTACAGCGAACAAGTTACGTCAAAGAAGAGCTGATGAAATTGTGGAGCGATCTGGCGGAACAGTATCGCTTGCCAATTCGAACCGGCGAAGAACTGACCGGCGTCAACTCGAACGGCAACGAGGGGCTGGTCGTCACAACACGGAGCGGGCAGTATCACGCGCGCAATGTCTGCCTGGCGCTCGGCCGTCGGGGCACTCCCAGAAAGCTGGACGTTCCGGGCGAGGAACTTCCGAAAGTCGCTTACAGTCTGATCGACGCCCAATCTTATCAAGAACGAAAAATCCTGGTGGTCGGCGGCGGGGATAGCGCGGTGGAAGCCGCGTTGGGGCTGGCCGAACAGCCGGGAAACGAGGTTACGCTTTCCTATCGCAAGAAAGCGTTTTTTCGAATCAAAGCACGAAATGAGACGCGTTTGCATGCCGCCGTACAGGGCGGAAAGTTGCGTTGCCTTTTCAACAGCCAGGTTTCGGAGATCACGACCGATGCCGTGCAAGTGAAGGTGACCGCTGAGGACGAACCGGAACGGACGGAGATTGTACCTAACGATGACGTCTTCGTCATGGCCGGGGGAATTCCACCGTTCAAGTTGTTGGAACAATGCCAGGTCTCGTTCGATCCGTCGGACCGCGACATCCCACCTCCATTAGCCGAACGGGGCACTGGCTTGCTGGCCGCCTTGTATACGACCCTCTTCCTTTCCATCGCGATCTACGTGTGGGTATTCCTGTTCAAGCAGTACTACGGCGCTGTCCAGGTGTTGCGACCATTGCTTGACTGGCACGACTGGCTACGTCCGTCGAGTATTTTCGGAATCACCTGTGGTGTGGTGGCAACGTTCTTGATTTTCGTCAACCTGTTCTACCTTGTGCGCCGCATTTGGCTGTTCTCGCTTCCCGGTTCGTTGGCGACCTGGATGACATCCCACGTCGTCACTGGTGTCTTGGCCCTTCTGTTAGTGTTTCTCCACGCAGCCATGTCGCCCAATAACACGGTGGGCGGACATGCCTTCGCCGGCCTGGCGTTTCTTGTTGTCACCGGGGCGATCGGACGTTACTTCTACTCGTTTGTACCGAGAGCGGCCAACGGGCAGGAAGTCGTCCTCGAGGAACTGAACAGCGAACTGGCGTCCGAGTCGACTCAGTGGGATCGCTACGGCCGCGGATTCGGAGAGTCGACTCGACAGCAACTGCATGCCCTGGTGGCCAAGGGAAAGTGGAATGGGAGTTTCTTTGAACGACTCTATGCTCTGCTCCACACACAGCGGGCCGCCCGAGACATCTATCGCCAGCTACAGCGCGACGGTCGGGAACAGGGTCTCAGTCCGGACCAAATAGACAAGATTCTGACGCTCGCACACCGAGCCTATCGTACGGCATTAGTCTCGTCTCACTTTGAGGACTTGCGGGCCATCCTGAACTCCTGGCGTTTCTTTCACCGCTGGGTCGCCTTGCTGATGGTCTTGTTAGCCGCCGTCCACATTGTGATGGCATTGCAGTACGGGAGGCTCATCCCATGACATGGCGCCCCACCCTTCGACCGACCGGTGTTGCTATCGGCGCCGTGATGGTCGCGATCATCCTTGGATCGGTCTACTTGGACCTGCAACATCGGTCGCCTGGTCCGATATCCTCGGCCCATGCTTCACTGGCCGCCTTCAAGAACAAGAACGACTGTGCGATCTGTCATGGTGGCGACAACCGGACGATGACCGAGTCGTGCCTGCAGTGTCACCGTACGATTGGTGAGCAATTGGCGGACGGCCATGGCTTGCATGGACGCCTGGAGGACGCACTCGCGACTCGCTGCAGCAAGTGCCACTCGGACCATCACGGCCGTGACTTTCAGGCGACAAACTATCGAAGCTTCAAACTGGCAGGCATCGTCCAGGTGCGACAGTACGACCACGCCGGGTTGTCGTTTGGATTGACCGGCAAACACATGGAAGTGGCCTGCGAAGCGTGTCATGTGTCGGCCTGGAAAACAACTTTGCTCGACGGCGAAAAGCGGTTTCAGGGTCTGCAGCAGCAGTGTACCGCCTGTCACCAGGACGAACACAAAGGACTTTACGGTCCTGACTGCAACTCGTGCCATGGCCAGCAGGAACCCTTTGCACGAGCTCCCGGTTTTGAACACACTCATGCTTTTCTGCTCGAGGGTGCCCACCGGCGCGCCACCTGCCAGGAGTGCCACCCGGCCGGCAGTGACCGTTCGGTCGGCCTACTCATGCAGTCGCGGCGTGCAAACCAGACACCACGGGTCGCCCGCACATGTCGCGCCTGCCACGAGTCGCCTCACGCGGAAGTGTTCCTGGCCATGGCAGCCGAAAGGTGGAGCAGCTCTTCCGATCAGTCATGTCAACATTGCCACCTGAGCCAACACGAGACCTTTTGTGGACAGAAGGCAACGGTCGACCTGGAATCCCACCGGTGGACCGGGTTCGCGCTCGAAGCACCGCACGACCAGTTGGCGTGCCGACAATGCCACACGGGTTTCGGATCTGAGAAGATCGACGTGGCAGCCTATCGAGCCTGCTATCCCGGTCGCCAGGCGGACGACTGCCGGGCCTGTCACGGCGACCCTCACCAGGGGCAGTTCGATGAAGGTCCGTTTCGAGATTCGGACTGCCTGACCTGCCATACGCGGCGGTCATTCACGCCGTCGACGTTTTCCGCCGCGGAGCATGCGCGGGCCCGATTCCCGTTACGGGGTGCTCATCAGAACGTCGCCTGCGAACAATGTCACATCCTTCCGCCTGAACCATTGGCGGGCCACCGACCAAACGAGGTGCGGACTCCTGGTGCGGTGGGACGCGATGCGTCACGGCTGGAATTGGTATCCGCTGAAATACGGGCACCCGGACCAGCCGTGACGCGGATATATCACGGGACCCCGATGACGTGCGGCGGTTGCCACGAAGACGTGCACCGGGGCGAGTTCTCGTCGGGTCCCTTCCGTGGGCTCGACTGCGCGGCGTGTCACACGGAAATCGACTTTCGCCGGACCCTGTTCACACTTGAACAGCATAGACAGACCGATTTTCCACTCACCGGAGCTCACCAGGCGGTGGCCTGTCGGAGTTGCCATCGTGCACCGGCCGAACAGCCGGCCGTTCCCGGGGCCCTTTCTCCGGCAGCGGCGCGGCAGATCGACCACTCATCGCGACGGCGCCCGAGGGCTGATCGCAAATTCGCCGTGGGCATCTTCGGCCAACTGCCGGGCAAGCGGGTACCGGACCAGGGGCTGGCCGAACCCCCAGTCTTTTCAGATGCGCCGACTGCCTGTTCCGAGTGCCATCGAGACGTTCATCAAGGCCGCTTCGATCGCCGTGGTTTGCCGGTGACACTGGACGGTCGCACGGGCTGTGCCCGGTGCCATGCAACGGAGCAATTCGATCATGTGCGCGCCGCCGATTTCGATCACGGAACGTGGACGGGATACGTGTTGAAAGGCGCTCATTCGAGCGTCGCATGCATCACCTGTCACGCCGGTCGACCGGACCAGCCGGACCGTCGCTTGGGTCCGTCGCCGGGAACGAGTTGTCAGTCATGCCACGCCGATCCGCATGCAGGACAATTCGGCACAGCTGCTGAAGCCAACTGCGCGCAGTGCCACCGCGAAGAAACGACCTTTCAAGACCTGCTATTTGACCATCAGACCGATTCGACTTTCGCCCTGGACGCCGACCATGAGCGATTGGCGTGCTCCGCCTGTCACCGCCGCCAGCGCTTGCGCAATGGCGGGACGGCCGTTCGTTACAAACCACTTGGAAAACTCTGTGGAGATTGCCACATTGCGGCCGGACCCCGTCGCGCTACCACTGGGAGGCAGCGATGAAGCGACGACTCTTGTCCGCCGTCAGCCTATTAGGCATTCTGGCGGGTGCGGCGGCCGGCCGGGCCGCGTTTGCTCAGGCACCGGTCGGCATTCCGGCGCAAGTGCGCGCCGTATTTGATGGCAGTATCTACCTGGGAAAGGGGTCCGCGGACGGTGTCCAACAGGGTGACATCGTCAAGATTTACGACCAGAGTGGCAGGTCCATCTCGGCGCAAATACAGTCCGTCGCGTCACACGACGCACGTTGTACGTTGATCGATACTCGGCAACGGGCCGTCGTCGGCCAACAAGCGGTTATTTTGATCCCATCCAACGCGCCGGTTCAACCGGCGACCGATGGTGCGCACCCGTCCGCACGTTCGGAATCCACGGTCGCGCCGGTCCAATTCCGCCAGCAGGCGGGCCCCGGGGCGATTATTCACGTCCCTGTACATGTAACAGCCATCGCGGGTGGCAGTTTCTACATCGATAAGGGACGCTCGTCCGGAATCCTCCCGGGCGACGAAGTCGTGCTCTTTCCACCTGGCAGCGGGATCGTCAACGCGATCGTACAAACGGTTTCCAAGAGCAGTTCCCGGTGTACGTTGCCGACAGGCGCCACACGCATCAATAACAACACGCGCGGCGAAGTGTTGGTGCCCAGCCAAAGGCTGGACCGCCAACAACCGACGCCGTCGCCCTTGCCCGGAAAATCGCCCGAGCACCCGCCCTGGTCGAGCGCGATCGACGGTTGGGATGATAGTCGGCCGCTCCTGGCTCCGATTCACGCCGGGCCGCGCGAGCAACGGGAATCGGAATGGTACGGGCGAATCTTCGCCCAATACCTGCATACGTGGAATCGTAACGTCGCACGCAATCAGTATTCCCTTGGCCGAGTCGGCATGGCCGTCTGGCGCGAGAATCCGTTCCGGCGCAACGGCTCGTTCCACTTGAACGGCGAACTGAACCGACGGGGGATTTTTCTCAGCAACGAAGCCGATCAGATCCAATCGCCGGGGTGGATCAACCGGCTGAGTTATCGCTGGGGAGAGGCGGAGGACGAGCCGTGGCAGGTTGAAGTCGGCCGCTTCCTTCCCAACGACTTTCCAGAATTCGGCCTGCTCGACGGTGCCGCGGTCACGTACCGGATGAATGCCCGGAATCGCGTTTCGGTAAGCGCCGGACTGCTGCCCAACCCGTATCCCAACCTGGTAACGCGTGACGATTTTCAGATTGGCGTGTTCTATCGTTGGATTGCCGACGAAGAGGAGACATTGAGCAGCGGGATCGGGTTCCAGAAGACATGGCACAAGGGTACGCCCGATCGGGACTTGTTGATCCACTCGTTCGACTACTACCCGAACGACAGATTCTCGGTTCACAGCACTGTCTGGTGCGATCTTTACGATTCCCACGACCGGCTGGAACCGGCACCTGTCGAGATCACGCAAGCTGTGGTCCAGCCGATGTACCGACCGGACCCGAGTCGAGGGATCGGTGTCCACCTGTCCTATGTTCGCTGGCCCCAGTTACTGCGCATGGAATACGGGCCGTTTGTCAACCGGGACATCATCCGAGGGCGAGTCTTTCGTTACGGCATTTTCGCCTGGCAACAATTGGGCACGCACGTGCGACTGGACGGGCGTGTCGATCAGTGGGACGACGAGCGAGCGGATCCCGGCGCAAGTTGGGAAGGGGGCATCTCCGTGCGCGACTGGTTTTACGATCGTGGAGAAGTGTCGCTGGCGTTCTTTGGAACCGAAGGGCTCTACAGTACCGGCCCTGGTGGACGGTTGCGACTCTCCCGGCAATTCGATTGGTGCTACGGTTCACTCTCCTACGAATTGGCCGACTATCAGTTCGGTGACCAGAGCACGGCTTTTCAATTGGGCAGTACCGTGAGTGGAATCACTCAACAGTACCTGCGCGCCAACTTCGACTTTTCGCTGGATCATGGAAAATCCATATCGGTATTTGGCGACTATCGATTGGGTCAGTACCAAAATGCCTTTCAGGCGGGCGTTTTCTTTCAGAAGAGGCTATAGGATGAGTGGCGCAATGGACCTGCGTGCAACAAGCCGGCGATATGGACGTCGCTGCTGGTGGCTGGCGTTAGCAGTCAGCTATCTCGCCGCGTCATGCGTGATGTCACCTCATCCTCGCCGGGTACAGCGCAACGAATGGAACCGCGACCACGGACCGGTTGTGCCTCACGACTCATTTCCAGCCGACTGCATGCTCTGCCATGTTCGCGGCAATTGGACACAACTGCGCGACGACTTCACATTTGATCACCAGCGTGAAACGGGAGTGCCTTTGTTAGGCGCTCATCGGGGCGCCGAGTGTTTGCGGTGCCACAATGACCGGGGGCCGGTCGGACGATATTCGCGAAAGGGTTGTGTCGGCTGCCACGAAGACTACCATCGTGGTCAACTTGGCGTGCGATGCGAACAGTGCCACAATCAGCGTGATTGGCGCCCTGAGGGCCAAATTGCGCTCCACAACCGTACGCGATTCCCCTTGGTCGGATCGCATACGGCAGTCGCCTGCTTCCGTTGCCATCCTGGAGCCCAGGTTGGTAATTTCCAGAGAGCGCCGGTCGCCTGCGAGGCGTGCCATCAACAAGACCTGCAACGGGCCCAGAACCCCAACCACCTGGCTCAAGGCTGGACGCAGAACTGCGATCGTTGTCACAAACCGATCACGTGGCGGGGAGCAGGGTTTCAACATACGGCATTTCCATTGGTCGGGGCGCACGCGACCGCCGATTGCTCGGCATGCCACCACGGAGGCGTATTCAGCGGCATGTCGCACGATTGCGCCGCCTGCCATATCCAGGATTTCCATGCCGCGCAGAATCCGAACCATGCTGCAAATAACTTCTCGACAAACTGCCAATCCTGCCACAACACGGTGTCGTGGCAAGGAGCCGTTTTCAATCACGCTGGAATTACCAATAACTGCTCGCAGTGTCACCTGCCCGAATTCAATGCCGCCACGAATCCTAATCACGTCGCACAGGGTTTCTCGACCGCTTGCGAAAACTGCCATAACACGCTGGCCTGGCGGGGAGGTGTATTCAGTCATAACGGCATCTCAAACAACTGTGATCGATGCCACCTTCCGGACTATCAAGGGACGACCAATCCAGACCATGTCGCACAGGGATTTCCATTAACGTGTGAAGCCTGCCATACAACCGTTTCATGGCAGGGCGCCACCTTTAACCACGGCGGGATCACTAATGGGTGCGATCGTTGCCATTTGCCGGATTACAATCAATCGACGAATCCCAACCATGCAGCCCTTGGATTCCCGACCCGGTGCGAGAGCTGTCACAATACGACCACCTGGCAGGGCGCCACGTTCAATCACAACGGCATCACGAACAACTGTGACCGTTGCCATATCAACGATTACACCAACACCCGCAATCCCAACCACATCGCCGCGGGATTCCCGCGCACGTGCGAAACCTGTCACAACACGACTCGGTGGCAAGGGGCCAACTTCAATCACACGTTCATCATCACTAAGGGCCCGCATAGCAAGTACTCCTGTTCCGAGTGCCATCAGGTGCCGACCAACTACAGCATTGTCTCCTGCACTCACTGCCACGCTCACACGCAGCAGAAGATGTTCAACAAGCACAAACGCAGAAGCGGATACTCTTGGAACAGTCCGGCCTGCATCAGCTGTCACCCGCGAGGGAAAGGGTAGCGCTCGAATGTGCGAGTTGCCTCGATATCCTCGTTGCTAAACGTCGCATCAGTACAGATCGCGTCATCGAGGGGAAGGGAAGAACTCCGCAGCATCGTGAACCTGTTGACGAAGATGATCAAAAATCTGTCCGAGGGTTCGTAGTAACGCGAGCAGGGTCTCTTTACTCCTGCTCCTGCTCC
>CAYNDU010000076.1:0-14172 GCA_964395615.1 uncultured Pirellulaceae bacterium
CAGGGAATCCCAATCGCCCGAAAGTCAAGATCGCGCTGAATACGTCCACCTAAAACGAGCCCGTTCCTGCACCCGCCTTGATCGTGTCCTCGAGCCCCCACTTGGCGTCGGCGTCGATCCGCTGACCGCAGTGAGGGGCTTTTGCACAAACGTCGAACGCCACCCAACCGATCGGCATCAGGCCAGTTTTACTTCTCGGCCTTCGGCATCGCGGCAGTTCATTTCCAGGTGTTCGGGGTAGAGGTTATCACCGCCGAGCACTTGGACGGTCATTGACCCTTCTTCTTCCAATCGCGTGATGGCTCGACGCTTCTTATTGTTCAGATAGGAAGCGACTTCATCATTGACTTTCATACTGATTTGGGTGAGTGTTGGATGTTGGCTGGCGACCATGAGCATTCGGATCACTTCGATCGACATGCTTTCGGCCGTTTTAACGACTCCCCGTCCGCTGCAGCAGGGGCAGTCGGTATAGACGCTCCGTTTGAGGCTGGGCCGGATACGCTGCCTGGTCATTTCGATCAATCCAAAGGGGCTGGTGCGCAGGATCTTCGTGCGCGCTCGGTCTCGGCGTAGACCGTCTCTCATGGCCCGTTCAAGATTGCGTCGATGTTTTTCGCGGCGCATATCGATAAAGTCGTTCACGATGACGCCGCCCAGGTCGCGCAATCTCAACTGGCGGGCAATTTCCTTTGCGGCCTGGAGATTCATGCGATAGGCGGTTTCTTCTGCCGAATCATCGGCTCGGAAATTGCCGCTATTCACATCGATGGCGACGAGTGCTTCGGTCGGGTCGATCACGATGGAGCCGCCGGCGTCGAGCGGCACGACGCGTTTATGGATCCGAGCGATTTCACTTTCGAGTTTGTAATGGTGAAA
Source organism: uncultured Pirellulaceae bacterium (assembly GCA_964395615.1). Taxonomy (GTDB): domain Bacteria; phylum Planctomycetota; class Planctomycetia; order Pirellulales; family Pirellulaceae; genus CAYNDU01. Next base: position 880 of record CAYNDU010000076.1, read on the forward strand.
CAGGGGTTCCTTCCCGCGATACAACTGCAGTCGACCGACGTGGCGCGGCATGACCAGCTGCAGAAACTCCTTGGCTCGTTCGTACGCGGCCTCTTCGTCGATATAGATAGCATCGACATCGGACGTGAAGATATCGCGAATCGTACGAATGATCATGTCGCTTTCTTCGTAGATGTCTACAGGCGCGGCATGTTTCTTCAGACGTCGGACGATTACCTTCCAGAGTCGGAGCAGGTAGGCCATGTCTCGGGAGAGTTCTTTTTTGGTCCGTTCCTGACCGGCCGTCCGGACGATAAAACCGAGTCCACGGGGCGGGTTCAACTCGAGCAGCGTGTCGCGCAGTTTACGCCGTTCGTCATCATTTTCGATTTTTCGAGAGACGCCGACGCGGCCCAAAGCGGGCATCAAGACCAGGTATCGACCGGGGATACTGATGTAGGTTGACAGCGTGGGGCCCTTCGTCCCGATCCCTTCCTTAATGACTTGGACCAGGACTTCATCACCCCTTTTGAAGATCTCCTGGATGGGCGGCTTGACGCGCGGCCGGCTCCCGACCCTGCGGCGGTTTCGATCGTTGCGCCGTCCGCTGTCGCGTCGCGTTTCGCCGTCGCCCCGTTTGCCATCCTTTGCACGGCCGTCGTTTCCATTGTCCCCATTCGGTCCATCGTCGATCAGCTGTTGGGGGTCGTAACCACCTTGCCGAAAGTACTGAGGTTCCACGTCGCTGATATGAAGGAAACCGTTACGGCCGACGCCAAAGTCGACGAAGGCCGCCTGTATGCTCGGCTCCAGATTAACCACGCGCCCCTTATAGATGTTACCGACATAATTCTCCTGGCTGGCTCGTTCGATGTAGAGTTCTTCCAGGACTCCGTCTTCAACGATGGCAATCCGGCATTCTTCCGGTTGCGAGACGTTGATCAACATTTCCTTTTTCATGGGACTGATAGTGCCTTTGCTGAATTGGGTGAAGATGTCGCTTGCCATGCCGTCTATTGGCGGCACATTCGACACCTGGGTGAATTATCGCGCGACCGCCGGCCGTAGGCGAGCGGTGCCGTAGATCTCCGGTGTTGGCTTGGGTGCGCATCATGCCAACTCCACTTTGGTTCGTGTTGGGTAACTGCCTTCGGCTGCCAGATCGGATAGGCCGAGTTGTTGCAGCAGGTCGCCCGGTCGGAGCGACGCTCGGCCCGTAGCCAGAATGCGGAAGCGTAGATGATCGTCGCGCATCTGGCCTTCGCCGAGAGTTGGGCGTACGTCGACCGGCTGTTCCCGACCGGCACGAGTCACACTCCAAGTCTCGCAGGCCAGCAGTTCCGCCAGTCTTTCTGCGACATTTTCTCGTCGGTCGGCCGGAACCTTAAACTGGAATTCCGACCATGCTAACCTCGCCTTGCGCAGCCCCCGTTCGACCGTAAGGATGTCCAGGCCGGTCGGAGCTTGTGCCACCAGACGTTCGCGCAGGTGCCCAACGCACATCGGCTCGACCAGTTCGATTTCGACGACTTCGTCCGTCCCTTCGATTCCGACGGCCAGGGCCGAAGGAAAGTTGATTCGAGGTTTCGGGTGAAACCCTTCGCTCATCCGCAACGCCAGAGCCGCTCGTCGGAGCAATCGTTCCCAAGTGCGAGCCAGGTCACGGTGCCCGATCCAGCGAAGATCGCCGCGTTTCGTGAACCGGATCACGTATCGGTGGCGTGCGTCGGTCTGAGTTGAACCGAAGGCTGTCACTGCTCTATGCTCCTTGCCCACATTGTCCATGGCCTGCCCAGTGGTCAGACCGAAACGGTCGGTAGTCGCCGCTGGTATTCTTCCCGTAAACAGGTGTCAATTTCATGCGCCGTTTGCATCTGCAAAACGTCTCCCGCAATCCTCTCACATTCGTCAATCGAAACGACCTGACACAACTTCTTGATGACCGGAATGCTGCTCGGCGGTACACTCAGCGTTCGTAGCCCTAACCCCAGGAGCAGCATCGCCTGGTGAGGCGTCGCGCTCATCTGCCCGCAGATATGGGCGGGCAGCGAGGACGAGGCAGCTGAGTCGAGCGTCATCCTGATCAATCGGATGACGGCCGGATCGCACGCTTGATATAGATCGGCCACCTCCTTGTTGCTCCGATCGACGGCGAGTGCATACTGAATCAGGTCGTTGGTTCCGATACTGATAAAGTCAACGTCGTCGGCGAATTGATCGAGCATGACCACGGCCGCCGGGACTTCCACCATCATGCCGATCGGCAGATGACGATCAAAGGGAATTCCGGCCTCCTCCAAATCCTCCATCGTTTCACGCAGAATCATCTTGGCGTGACGCAGTTCCTTGAGCGTCGTGATCAGCGGAAACAGCAATTCCACGTGCCCTCGGGTGCTGGCCCTCAGAACGGCTCGTAACTGCACCCGAAACAGGTCGACATTGCGCAAACTCAAACGTATGCTGCGAAGACCAAGAAACGGGTTGTGTTCGTCCTCGGTCGGCGGCAAATGGCCCATCTTGTCGGCGCCAAGGTCGAGCGTCCGGATCACGACCGGGTGGTCTCCCATGGCGTCGATCACCTGGCAATACGCCTGGTAGTGGTCCTCCTCGGTCGGCTCCTCCTCCACGCCCAAATAGAGGAATTCCGTCCGATACAGGCCGACACCGTCCGCTCCGCGCTCGAGGCAGGCGGCCACTTCGTCGGGAAATTCAATGTTTGCCATCACGGCGATCCGCGTCCCGTCAACGGTCACCGCAGGCCGGTTGGGCATCCCGGTTAACGCGGCCCATTGCGATTTGTGGTCGTCCGACTCGTGCTCGTATTGCGCCCGCGTCGCCTCGTCCGGATCAAAGAGGATTCGCCCTCGATCGCCGTCGACGATGACAGCCGTTCCCCGCTCCACCAGGTGCAGAAAACGGCCGGCCCCGACGACGGCCGGGATCTCCAGACCTCGAGCCAGTATCGCCGTGTGGCCGCCCTCGCCCCCCGATTCCGTCGCGAATCCCAAAACCCGTTGCCGATCGAGTCGAGCGGTCTGGCTGGGTGTCAGGTCGTGAGCGAGCACGACGGCGGGACCTTCAAGTTTGGCCAGGTTCTCACGGTCGCGTGAAAGCAGATGGTCGAGCAACCGTTGTTCGAGATCCAGCAGGTCGTGAGCCCGGTCGGCCAGATGACTGTGATGCATCTCCTGCAATAGCTGTACGTACCGTCGGAGCACGTTCCGCACGGCAAACTCGGGCGAGCAGTGCTCTTCGACCACCAGCGTATTCAATTCCGTCCGAAGATGAGAATCTTCGAGCAGCTGCCGATGAGCGGCAAAGATGGCACCATATTGGGGACCCAGCCGATCGTTCAACAACTGGCGGTCCCGCTCAATGTCTTCCGACACGTCAACCAGCGCCTGATGCAGTCGCCCGACCTCCCGATCGACTTCGTCAGGGCGCAGCGTGCGGCGCGACAACACGAACCCCGCCGTGTCAATGACCAGCGCATCGCCAATGGCGATACCTGGCGAAACCGGGATACCCTGCAATACCTGCATCGTTAACGTCGGTGGCTCGCGGCGCCGGTAAACCGGCCGGCCGGCCTCGGTCGGACCCGACCTGAGTGATCAGTCTGCGCTTCCCAGTGCGCTCGACCACCAACTATCCTCGTGTCTTTTCAATCTGTTTCGCCTGTCAGTACCGGCCGCCTGTCAGCGCCGGCCACTCGCCAGTATCTGCGGCCCGTCAGCATCTGAGGCCCGTCAGTATCTGAGGCCTTTCGGGGCCTACCGCTGGCGGGTGCCCGTCCAATGATCGGCGGCGTCGCCGACTCAACACTCAGCCGTGGGATCTTCGGCCGGTTCAACTTCCTCCATCTCGTCAAACCCCCGTGCAAACAACTCGCCCAGTGCCTCCAACGCCTGCTCGGCATCCGGTCCCACCGCCGACAACTTAAGTTGCGTACCCTGTTCTGCCCGCAAAGTAATGAGCGATAGAATACTCTTTACGTCGAATCGGTCGCCATCCTTAAGGATGAAGACATCTGCCACATATTGACCCGCTCGTCTGGCCAGCATGTCCGCCGGGCGCATATGCAATCCCTGCGGATTACATATTGTGACGAATCGGATTGCGCGATCAGCGGCCATAGTTGCCCATGAATTCTGCCAATCCCAACCGGGTCCACCCGGCAATGGGTGCTTCTTTTCTTGATATTCCGGCAGGAAAAGGGGCCACGATGGTGATCCGCCGGCATCGTTATGTCCACCGCCAGAATAACTCGGCAATGTTCCCACCGTTCGAGAACGGGCGAAAGAGTCTTGACGGACGCCGAAACAGCTACGAGACGAACTGGTTATTGTCCGCCTCTTCAAGTAACTGCTTGACGTCGTCCGCCGACTTCACTTGCTTCAGAAATCGACAAAACGTGTCATCCCGGAGTTGACGCGAGATATTCTCCAACGCGCGCAAATGATCGCCAGGACGGTCCGGGGGTGAAATCAACAGAAAGAACAGCTGGACTTTATCGCCGTCCAGGCTGTCGAAATCGACTCCATCCACGCTGACACCCACCGTGCCGATCAACTGATCAACGCTCGGATGCTTCGTATGCGGAACCGCCACGCCCCGGCCGATTCCCGTACTTCCAAGCTCTTCCCGTTTCATAATCGCCTTGACGATGCTCTCCTGATCGTCGGCACTAATCTCGCCGGCAGCGACCAGGGCAGCTACCAACTCCTCGATGACTCCCTCCTTGAAGTTGGCCGATAACTCGGCGCGAATCGCGTTGCCGCGAATAAAATCAGCAAATTTCATAGCCATTGGTTCCTTTCACAGGTTGAACTTACCGCCGCGCTGCAGCCGGATTCATCGTGCGCCAGGGCTGCGCAACGCAATCAGCTCATTCAGGTTCCGGCTCACTGTCGACCGAAACTTCCCGGTGTTTGAGTGGCTCTTTCCGCCGCTCGGTTCGCTTTTCTTTGTGTTTTCGGATGCGCTGTTCAATCTTGTGCAAAGCGCCGTCAAACGCCGTCAGCACGTCGCTGCCACAATCGGTTGCAATGAGAGGTTCCGAATGCTCGATCGAAACGCGAATCTCGATCTCCGGTCGTTCCTCGTGCTCGAGATTCACCGTAACATCCGAGGCCGTCAATCGATCAAAGTAACGACTCAGTTTATCAACCTTCTCCGTAATTCGCTGCTGGATACTCTGACCTAAGTGACCGTGTCGGACCGAGATTTTGGTCTGCACCGGCAGTTCTCCTTACCATCTAAACCCAGAACTGGTTTGACCTTGTCACGACGCTCCCAGATACTGAAACATAGTATTCTAATGGGCCCCTCGGAAGCCGACAAATCCAAATCCGGCTTACTCCCATTTCTCCGGTCGTATCGATTGTTCGGGTCGCTATGTCTTCCGTTCCAACCGTCTCGGATGGGGGACGGCTCCAATCACCGAATGGCGCGATCGGGACCGACTTGCATCGAATCATCCTAGAGGGCAGCCGCGCGGCTGCCAAGGGAGCGGCGGTGACCGCCCTTCGCTGCGTGTTGTTAAGTTCATTTACAGAAACAACTTAGCGATTAGTGTCCCGATCACCGGCCGGCTCGTCGGGGAATTCAACCGGCTTGCTTTTGTAGATTACCGGGTCCTTTTGCCAGCTTAAGACGGCGCGCCGCTGTTGTCGCGGCTCCCGTTCCGGACGGAACCCATTGGTCTTGCCCGTGATCTGGCGGAGCGTTTCAAAAGCGACGACCCGCACGTCCATATCGGGATGTTCGAGTAGTTTCACGAGTTTTTCCCCCTCGCTCATTTGTAACTGCTCTGGACTGTAGCCCCACAAGAGCCGGTAGAGCTGGCGACCCTCGTCCCCCCGTAATCGCTCGAACATTGCTCGGATCTTGCCTGCATTTTCCGGGCTGCTTCGCACGATCCGGCGTAACGATGTCACAATATCCGTCCAATAGGAACGCAGCTCTTTGTCGTTTAACGCCTCGACGTAGGTGTCATATTCGCCCAACATCCCAAGGCTGCGAATCGCTAACGTGCGAACCTCGACCAGGCGATTTGACGCCTGCTCCAGCAGCGATACGGAAATCGGACGGCCAACCGGTAGTGCCGGGCTCAGTTGTTTCGAGGCGTCGCGGTCGATCAGACGCATCGTCGAAGCGTCCAGCCAACTCGGTGGCTCGGCCAGTTTCTCGACGTGCGGTGCCCCGTCGTCCAGCCATCGAGCCCTCTGCTCGACGGGGATCTCCGATCCGCTGGCGTCGCCCTCATCATGCCATACCAACGGACCGCCCGAGGAATAGATGTCCACTTGCCGATAATGATGAGCCGTTTCCGGGTCCGTTCCCGGTGCGAAGGCCATGGTGACCTCCAACGCGGCTGCCGAATCGGCGTTTACAAATGTCAGGGAGCCGCGCCGCTCGCCACATTGCACGTTAATTGAAGAGTCTGACTTGCCGTCCGTTACCAACAGGAACCGACCGGTTTCGATGGTCATTGCGCCCTGGTCACCGGTAGGCGGCGATAACAATTGGAATTGGGCTGGGCCTACAACGATCACCTGGAGTCCGTTGGGAAGCGCGAGCTGAGGTCGATAGGTTGGGAAGGCCACCAAGGATCGCTCGGCCGGCAAGACGGTCAGCGGTGGTACCCGCTGCCACAGCTCGGTGCTTTCGTCGAAAAGGGCCAATACATGCTGGTCCGATGTGTATCGCCCCGCTTCAGGCGCCTTACTTCCGGCCGGCGTGATCACAACGCCGCTGGCTGGGTCGCTGGCTGGGCCGCTGTCTGGGTCGCTGTCTGGTGTCAACGGTTCCGCGTCGGGAGCCGTTCCTCCCGGTCCCTCGCGCATTTCCGGTCCTTCCGGCTGATCACGATCGGCCGATCCGGCCGGCTTTGCACCCGTCGGCCCGCCATCCGCGGCCGCTTCTCCATCGGGTTTCGCCGGGTCGGTGCCTGCCGGGTCTCGCGGCCCTTCATCTGGCCCAGGGCTCATGCCCTGGATCGTGTCGGGTTCATCGGGTTCAAGCTCGTCCGATCCCTTGGCGTCTTTGGTGAGCTCTGGGGCGGGAATGACTGGGACGGCACCCGAAGGGGCCTCTTCGGATGACTTCTTATCATCGGCCGTTGATTTGCCCGGCCCGTCGTCGTCGTTCGGTCTGTCCTTGCCAGACATACCCTCGGGTACGGATGACGGCGACTCCGAAATCTTCGTTTCGGAAGCGACTCGTTCGTTTCCGCCAGATCCAGTTGGCTTCGAGGCGACCGGATGATCTCGGAAGAGCCGGCCCAACACGGGATGCGTTGCATCCAGGGGGCCCATGGCGACCAGCGCCACAACCGCCAATAAGAACGTGATCAACATCGTACCGAAAATAGGCATCCATCGTACGGAATGACCCGATGAAGCGGCGGCCGCGACTCGAAAATCGTCTGTGCGGTCGGGTGACGGTGGCACCGATTGTTGGTTCGCGTCCCGTTGAGGAGCAGGGGGGGGCACCACCGGGGGACTTGCCTTTTCCGACGGCGAATTACCCGGTTCCGGCGATTCGCGAGTTGGCTGAATCGCATAGACGCGCTCGGTCAGCGCCCGATCATATTCGGCCGGTTCGCCGAGCACGAGCGTCAAGATCTGATGGCAGGCGGCAACTTCTGACAGGTGAACGTCGGACTCCAGGCACACTTTCTCAAAGTCGGGGACGCGCTCCTGCGGTAACGTGCTGTCGAGGTACTCCGCCACCGTGTTTGCATCGAGTCCCATGCCCTTGCCGCCGATGCGGGGAGCGCCGAGCTGTTTCTTGCGCGTCACACTGCGAATACGTTGGACGAGCCCCCTCGCAAAATCACTGGCATCAATCTTCTGGCCCAGTTCATGTGCATCTGCCGATTCCAACACATCGTCGAGATAGGCCAACAGTGTCCGCAGTGTCAATCGCATCGTTGTTCGAACTCCCTGTCTTTCGTCTTCCAGACGTCGATAGGATCTACCACCCGCTCGGCCGTCTACCCCAAAGAAGTAACTCCGCACCCTAATAGGTGTCGTTGCCGACCCGTTTTCGTACAAGGTTTGCCAAAAAAACAGGTAAATCGCCCTCGGGAACGGAATTCACAGTCGACCGTCATCGGACGGAGGGGTCAGGAGTCAATTGTGCGAAGCACCCTACGGGCCGTTCCGGCAATTGACTCCCGACCCCTTTCGGATCGGAGCGTGGTCGGTTTGGGAAGGTGTGGACCGTCAAATTGGGGCGAACGTCTTGTCGCCGAAGGCCGCCTTCAGATAGGTTACAGCGCAGTGATTGCATGGATCCGATCACCGGAGCCTGAGTGATCGGAGCAACTCGGCTCTTCTAAGCGCGTGCTTGAATCGACCATCGGGGCGAGACGCGCCGAGCGCTCGCGGCGATTCGGCAGAAAAAGCGAGGACGGGAGCGAAGTGGATTCCAACCATGGCGTGAGAAATGAGGATTCGGCTCAAGAAACGCGGCCAGGCAGCGGGTCTCTCGACAACCGGTGGTTGATCATCGTCATGCTTTTTTTCGTGGTCGGGGCCTTGGGTATTCCGGCGATCTGGATGAGCGGAGTGTTTTCCCGAAGGGCGAAGATTGCGTTGACCGTCGTCGTGTGTTTATACACGGCCGCCTGCCTGGCAGGCTGCTGGTTCCTGTTGACCTGGCTCTACCGGTACGCCCGGCCGGCATTCTCTTAGAAATCGATCGTCATGTGATCCGTGCCGAACGAGGTTGCCGGGAAGATCTTTCGTGCCGTCGCTTCCAGACAGAACGCTTGATCGTCAAGGATCGGGCTCATGTGCACGAGTACCAGTCTTCCCACGTCGGCTTTTCGCGCGACTTGAAGCACGTTTGTCAGGCAACTATGTCCGGTCAACTTCGCCTGTTCATCCCAGCCGTCCGGGAAGTTGCATTCATGGATCAGCAGGTCAACTTTCCGAATCTGTTCCACATACGGCGCAGACGGTGAAGCCGACGTATCGGTCACGTAGGCCATCGATCCTCGACCGCTGTCCAGTCGGTAACCGAGGCTTCCGCCGGGGTGATCGAGCGGGAACCAGGTCAGCCGACCTCCGTTGGGGAAACTCAAGGTATCGGCAAGGGGGCACCATTCGATCGGTAACGGGGCCGGAAACAGGTGTTGGGAAAGCAGGTGCTGGTCGAGGGCCGCCAGTTTTTCGGCGTCACCATGCACACGAGCGGTACGCAGTGGTGTCTCATGTGCCAGGCTGAACAAAAATGTCAGGCCGATCACGTGATCCAAGTGCGTGTGAGTTAAGCAGATGTCCAACACGGATGACGTGAGATAGGGCCGTACACGATACATGGCCGTACCGGCGTCGAGAACGAGGTTGTATTCCGGCACCATCAGGCACATGGTCTGCCGGTGGTCGGACGGGTGGTAGCCGGTCGTTCCGAGCAGGACAAGTTTCATAATGCGTCTCGCAGTTGACACGGGAAGTGTCGTCTAGCGACGTGGCCCCAGCAAGCGGCCAATGCCCTCCTCAACGCCCCTTTGCAACAGGTCGCGCGTAGCGTCGCCCAACAGTTGTCGGCCCAGTTGTTCCACGGACCGTGCGTCGAACCTTGGATTATTGATCGTACCACGAATAGCGATGGGGATGGTCTTGTTTTGAAGCAACGTCCGAATCCGAGCGTCCCCAATCCACTGTGGCTGAACCGGCACGTTGGCTACCAGATCGAGCGTCTGGTCCAGTCCGACCGATCCCTGAGTTTCCACCAGGACATTGCCAACCTGGACCCGGAACCCCGCGTGATAAACGCGCCCGTTAATGACCCGAAACGAAATTCTCTGCTCTGGCAAGTCAAGCTGTGTCGGCAGTGGCCGATCGACAGGAGAGCCGCCGACTTTTGCGACCACCGACAGCAATTGCCGTAACACGTCGATCATCGGGCTGGCGATTGAGCCGGGCCCGACATGTGCCTGGTGAATGGTGAGCCGGCCCTCAACCTGAGAAGAGTCATAGTGTCCGAGCGGGACGGCTACACGTTGCAGGTCCAACGAGAACGTCCCCGCCGCGCTGGTCGCGTTGGCAACCATCGGAGCGACATATCTTAGCCAGCCACGACACATTGGGGCTGTGACCTGTACCCGGTCGAGCACCTTGCCGGGATCCACGGTCAAAAGGGGTGGATCCTGATTAAGTTCGAGATGAGGGCGGACACGAAACGCTCCCCGGCTCAACGACATGCTGATCTCGTCGCTGTCAACTCGACCCTCTTTGAGCCGGGCCTGCAAGGATCCTTGGCCGGCGCGAATCCCAAACAGATCGATCGCCGACCAAACGACGCCCGCTGTCCCGGTCAGTGATCGCGGCACGCGCTCCGAACGACGGCTCCGCGCCAAGTCGGATCCATTGGGCGAAGTGAGAATCACGACCGATGACGGCGCGCTGAGCGGACCGTTCAACGCAAAGGACTGGGTGTCGCGTCCGGTCACGTGGAAGTCGGCGGGCAGGAACGCTCGGAATCGTTCACTCAGTGTTGCCAGATCGTAACGAAGGGTCCCCTGCACGTCGATGACCGGGTGCGTGAGCGGCTCGTCCAACGTCCCGGCTCCGGCCAGCTGGAAGTGGTCTGCGGCAGACAGCGTAAATCGTCCAAGTCTCCATCGTGACCATGACGGATCGGTTTGCACGGTACCGTCGACCTTGATTGATGGTTCCTGCCAGACGGTGACCCACTCGTTTCCGGTCGGTGTGGCGTGTGACGACGACACAGTTCGAGTGTTGGAGTGTGCAAGTGAATCCAACGCCGCGTCCTGCACATCGGTCGACCAGTGGGCAGACAGGTTTCCCTCCCGGTCACTCGAAAGGGTCACTTGGCCCGTCGCTTCTCCAGAGATTTTCCATGGGGCTCCGCCCTCGATTCGGCGCCACTGTTTCTGCCAGTTGGCCAGGTCAAGACGGTAGGTCACGGTGCCTCCCACTTTCCGGCCGGCCGGGCCGGCAGTTCCCCGCCCGTCGATCAGCCGGAACGCGCATGTCGGTGTCTGCAGCAGAGCATCCGCGACCGTCCATTCGCCACTGTCAAGGTTCCAGCTTCCAGTGACGTCCGCGTGAACCATCGGCTCATCGATCATCACCGCCTGCGAGGCGAGCGCGAAGGGTTCGGATCTCCAGCTTCCCTTTTCAAGGACGATTTTGCGGCGCGAAGCACGTACCAGAAGTTCAACGTCCAGAGGCCCTTTCAATTCGATGTCCGGAGTGGTGATCCATGGCTGAACCCGTGCCAGCCATCGTTCGGCAGGACCGACCAACCGGCAGCGGATGGCACATGGCGTGTTGGCATCCCATTGGTCGATCGGTTCGAGTAATTCAATGGCCAGCCGCTGATCATCGGCAGTGACCTGTAGCTCAGCTTGCTCCAACCGCTTCGGAAACCGACCGTTCCACTCTCCCGATGCGTCGAATGCAATGGAGAGACGCGGCTCGCGCCAGACGCGATCGGGTCCGGTCACCACCTCCAGTTGGTCCAGTAGCCCGCGACCTTCGACCGACCACCGGTCCGGCGGGTGACGATTCCAGCTCAAGCGGCCGCGCACATTGCCGGCCAAACCGGCCCGATCCAGATTGACGAATTGCTTCAGGTCATCGGCAAGTTGCTTCAGGTTGCACGTCACAGTGATCGACCCTTTGTCCAAGGCACCGGAACCTGAAACGGCGAGAAAGTCCGAGCGGCAATCCAAGCGGTCGAGGCGCCACCGTGTTTTCGCCTGGGCGGCCGTCACGTCAATATGGATTGGGGACTTCCACACGAAACGCTGGTTGCCTCGACGTGCGGCCAGGTCCGTTGACTCCACTGTCGCGGTCCACGTTCGGCCGCCGGGTGGCCCTGTTGATTTCAAGTGAGCCTCAACCCGCCCCGATTCCACCGCCGTCCCCGGTCGTATTCCGAGGAGCAGCGGCATCGATTGAGCCAAGGCGGCGAGGTCCAATGAAACTCGCATCTCTCCGCTCGATGATTCGGCCGTCGCGAACAAGGTGTCCCAGAACGGCTCGTCAACCTCGTCCGGCAACGGTAACTGACCGTTCAGCTTCAGCTGCAAAGGATCCGACTCCATCGTCACATCCGTCACATCCAGTTTTCCATCTGAAAGAACGCACTCACCGTCCAGGTCGACGTGCGATAGTCGAACCATGCCGGGACCGATCGAATCCGGGGCCGAAATGGCAACTCGCCGACACCGAAGTTCCTCAATGGTGGCTCGCAATCCGGCTGATTCACCGGTCAAACCCAAGTTCACTTTTCCATCCATGATTCCAGAGACACTGGCGTTCAGACTCAGACGCGTGAGTATCGGATCGAGCACATTGAGTGGCACGCTCCGGCAGGCTAGCGTCGCTGACCCGTTGGTCGATTTTCTGCCGTCATGCCATCGAGCGGCACCGGAAACCTCGCCCCGCTTTCCGCCCGCATCAACGTCACATTGCAGTAACTCGAACTGCCCCCGTGCATCGCCGGAGTCCAATAACTCCACGATCGCTCGAATCGATTGAAGATGAGCCCGATTGGCGGCACCTGGTCCGGACAGTTCTACCTCGCCGTTGCCGACCTCCAGTCGCATGGCGAACCGGTCGGAGGCGGAGGGTCCTGCCATCAGGTCAGATAAGACGTCCTCCAGGTTGCTTCCTCCAGGGCGCATTCGGACGTGGATCTGTGGCCGCTCAATGTGTATCGTTCCCAGATCATGGTAGTCCCAGGCGAGTTGCAACAACGTACGGTCTGTGCGGACCAACGAGATGTTGGCCAGCAACACTTGGTCGGAATCGTTGATCGTGACGCCGTGGATTTCCACCGGCGAAAACCAGCCAAGCTGGAGATTCTCCGCGGCGATCGTGCCCCCGAACGGCGCGGCGACGTCGCTCAACAGGCGAGCGACCAACGAGCTGCGGGCGAACCACCCGGGTGCCATTCCGAGCACCACGATCAGCAGCGTTGTCGCCACCAGGGCGATCTGTACGAGACGTCGCCTCAACAACCGGCTGATGAAGGAGGCTAACGAATGAATGGTGGTCGAACCCATCAGAATACACCCATCCCTGGTTTGGGTTGTGATACGTCGGCTTTCCGGGCGGCGGGATTCTACGGAGATCCGCCCAATTTGCCTAGCCGGGATTCGTCATGAGATGCAATCGTGTGCAGGAACGGGCTTCCGTAGCTGGGTAACGAGTTCGATCAGAAGAATGGCCTCTCACGGAGTCACAGAGGCACGGAGATGCACGAGAACGAGATTGGTAAAGTGATCGTGGAACTGAAATCGGTGGAGAAGGTGCACCCGGCTCATAAGAA
>CAYNDU010000077.1:0-1660 GCA_964395615.1 uncultured Pirellulaceae bacterium
GTGCCCATTGTCGCCCTCACCGCTCATGCCATGGCCGGCGATCGAGAAAAGTGCCTGGCGGCCGGTATGGACGCTTACCTGGCCAAACCGTTGCGGCCCGCTCGGCTAATCGACATGGTCGAGCGTTTCGGTCCGGTCGACACCGACCGATCGCCCGAGTCGGGGACCGTAGCGGATGTGCCGGGAGTTTCCGGTTTCAGCTTCGAGTCAGCCCTGGAAAGTCTCGATTCCGATGTCGATCTTCTCGTCGATCAAATGGGTTTCTTTCTCCATGATGGTCCGCAGTTGGTCGAGCAGATACGTTCGGCGATCACCGCCGGTGACACGCGACAACTGGAGCTTGCCGCGCACCGGTTGAAGAGTATGCTGGCCCGCTATGCGTTTCATGATGCTGCTGGAGTGGCCTACGATCTGGAACAACGAGGACACCAGAACCAGCTTGACGCAGTCATGCCGTTGGCTGACCGATTGGAACCTATGGTCAATCAGCTCGCGGAAGGAATACGAGCATACATCGCCCGCCACCGGGCGACTCGCGACTGACGCCGGCCGGTAGCGACGGATGTTCCTTGTTCACGCGGTCGGTCAGTTGTACGTACGGGCGGCACGCTTCTTGGTCGTGATGTCGCGTTTGGCACGGCATGAGTTACACAGGGGCGGGCAGGTCGCGACGGGCGAATACCCAGGCAGCGCCGGCATAGCATGCAGCTGCCAGGGCTACCAGGATTAGATCGCAACCCAACGGCGCCAACCGCGTGATTCCATTCGGCTCGACCTGCGTGAGTCGCCAGGTCAGTTGCGGCGAATGAACGGCGATGCTGACAAACCGTTCGGGGTCGTAAGCAGAAAAGAACGTGAACTTGCTCAGCCAACTGAGCGAGTCGGATGCCAGGCCAACGATCTTGATGATCATCTGAACGACGAAAAACGCCGATACGATCCCGATCGTTCTCCAACGGTACCGATCGCAGGAAGATATGAGCGTACTCAGAGCGGCCAGGAAACAGCCGAGCGCTGCCAGATTCACAGCGGCCGGCCAGAGTACTCGAGCATCCACTTTCTCGCTCATCGGCGTGCGCCTGGTATCGCTCGCGGATTGAGAAGGAAGAGGCGCGGGCGTCATCAACGGCAAGGGCCAGCCGACGGATTCCACCGGTTCTTCAATCGACGTCGTGTGAATACCGGCGAAGATCCCCAGCCAGGAAGCAGTCGCCAATAACGCCACACCGCAGAGCGTTACCACGGTATGTGTCAGGAGAAGCCGCAGTCGGCTGATCGGTTGGGCGAGCAGCATTTCGAGCGTACCTCGACTGAGCTCACCGGCGACACAATCAGACCCGCGGCCGATGGCCCAGATCGACATGCACATGATGACGAGTAGTTCGTCGTAGGTCAGTGCGAGTCGTCCGGAATAAGTGAATAGTTGTTCGAAGGAGACCGGTATGAATCGTTCGAATTCGCGAAACTGCTCGACGATCGTCTGGAAGCGATCGGTCGGGAACAGACTCACGATCCAGACGCGAACCCAGCAGAAAGCGAACATCAACAGCGAGCAGGCAGTGGCCATCACTCGGACATCGTTCACGTTCTTTCGCAATAGAGAATGTCTCATGGTCTGCTCAATGTCGTTCTAACGCTCATCGTCGTTCTAACGCTCATC
>CAYNDU010000077.1:1760-7303 GCA_964395615.1 uncultured Pirellulaceae bacterium
CGCTCGTCCGGATCTGGACGTTGAGTTTCGGGCTCGGCTCGAAGTTGACCGGAGTGAAAATGATCGTAAACGGACTGCAATCCGAGCGGTTCGATACGGACTTCATCCAAGGGCAACGTGGCCAGCCAATCGAGTACGGGTGCCAGTTGGCCCGGCGTTTCGAACACGACGCGGTTCGGCGCCGATTGCTCGACGGTGAGCTGTCCCTCGGGGAGAGGAGGTGAGGGGGGCAGTGGGCCGTTGAGCGTCGCATGGATTCGATGCCGACGGCGTAGATCGGCAACCACTTGCGTGTGAACCAACTGGCCGGCTCGCAGCAAGATCACTCGATCGCACGCCTGTTCCACCTCGGATAGAACGTGCGAAGAAAAGACGATGGTACGACCCTGTTGCCGGGCCATCGCCACGAGTTCGAGAACGGTTCGGCGAACGGTTGGATCGAGGTTGGCGGTCGGTTCATCGAGAATGACCAACCGTGTATCGGCCGAAAGGCAGACCGCCAGCGCCAGTTTCTGACGCATGCCGGTCGACATATTGGCAACTCGGCGCGAGACGTCAAGGTCAAGATGGCGGGCGAAGCTGCGAGCTTTTTGGCGATCAACGCCCGGCCGCATGGACGCGAAGAAGTCTAGTACATCACGTCCGCGCATGCGACGGAAAAGGCGGACTTCACCTGGAAGGTAGGCGACATTCCGACGCACTTCCAGGCTTTGCCGTTGGCAATCCAGCTGACAAATCTCGGCCAGGCCGGCTGTCGGACGGAGAAAGCCGAGCAACAGACGCAGTAACGTGGTCTTGCCGGCTCCGTTGGGGCCGAGCAGACCGAACACCTCACCCTCGGTCACGTGAAAAGTGCACGTGTCGAGTGCCGTGACATGAGGGTATCGCTTGGTCAGCATCTTGGTTTCGACAAGCACGATCACGATCCGATCGGGAACAGAACTCAAACAGATTACGAAACAAAGGGCGGCTACATGTGGAACACAGAATATGGCGATCGGCTCTTCTTCACTCGTTAGAAGCACCGGTCGATTCCGGGATATTTGCGCCGCGTTGACGATAGTACTTGAGACCAGGGAAGAAGAAACAGCCGGCCGAAATCAGTCCGAAGATCGAGTGGGCGAACGTTGGAAAAACGGCCATCAGGCCGGCTGTCACGAACATGAGGACAGCCGGAACATAAAACAGGCCGGACAGAATTCCGGCCTTTACCAGAAACATCATGCCGGCGATCAGGCCGAGCACGGGGGAAAGTTGCAGTGGTTCCAGGCCCAGGTAGGCTTCCAACGGGAATAGTGCGACAATTCCCAGCAGGGCGGCTGCCCAGACATGTGCAATCTGCCGTTCGACGAACGTGACCGGGCCCATTCGCCGGCGCAAGACCCAGAAGACGATAACCCACGTGCCGAATCCGGCCGTCCAGAGTGAGAAGTAATAGAGACGGTTTTCATTTCCGCACCAATAGAGCACGTTCGTCAACAGGCAGGCAACCAGCAGCGCGAGGCTGTGCCACATCCAAAGTAGCCCCCAGTTTTCCAGAACCGTAGCGTGATGTGTCTCCCTAAACCACCGTGCCACGATTTGACTCAATCGACCGCTGCGCGCCCTAATCGGTTCGTTGTTGATGTACGCCTCCAAATCGTCGGCCAACTCATTGGCCGTTCGGTAGCGCAGATCGGGCGGTTTTTGGAGGCAACGTACCGTGATCAATTCCAGATCGCGATCGATTTTGGAATTGACCTGGCGGGGAGGCGACGGGTCCTGTTCAATCACCTTCATGACGAGATCGACCGGTGTGGCGGCATGCAGAGGAGGCTCGCCGGTGATCAAATGGTAGAGAATGGCGCCGAGGCTGTAGACATCGCTGGCTGGGCCGGCGAACTCGCCACGTCCGCTCGCCTGCTCAGGCGCCATATAGGCGGGCGTCCCAATGATGGCGCCTGGGCGTGTCAGGTCGTGCGCGTCGGCGTCGCGTTTGGCCAATCCAAAGTCGCTAACGTGCGGTTGCTGATCGGTGTCGATCAGGATATTCGACGGCTTGAGGTCCCGGTGCAGCACGCCCTGCTGATGGGCAAAACCGATCGCTCGGCTGACCTGGATCATGATTCGAGCTGCATCGCGTGACGGCAGGGGGCCGTTGCCGAGTCGATCGGCCAGCGTATGGCCGCGTATGTACTTCATGCTGAAGTACATGTGGCCCCCCTCTTCACCGACCTGATAAACGGGGACGATTCCCGGATGGTCAAGTCGAGCGGCCGCCTGGGCTTCCACAAGAAACCGCTGCCGATCTCCGGCCGAGGCAAGCTGACCACGAAGAATCATCTTAACGGCAAGACGGCGGTCAAGGCTGACTTGGCGAGCCAGGAAGACCACGCCCATACCGCCGCGCCCCAACTCTTCCAGAAGCTCGAAGTCCCCCATGCGGCTGGGCAGGGACAATTGAGCCATCGGTGCTTCGACCGTCGACTCGGAGTCCGAACTGGAGCCGTCTGTCGACAGGGCATCGGCGACCAGCAACGCACCCCAAAGCTCTCGAAGCTCCGCGGCCAAGGACGGGTACCGTTCACATTCCTGCTCGATGTCGATCGTCTCTCCCAATAATACTCGGTCCGAAAGATGAACCAAGACCTCGGCCAACTGTTCGTCGGGATCCGACGACCCGGGAAGGCAGCTATCGTGGTCGTTGGAGTTCGGGCACATCGGGACAGATCGGTTCCAGGTTCAAGAATCGACAAGCAACTTCCGCAAGCGTCGCAGAGCTCTCAGATAACGCATACCCGCAGCCGGCTCGCTCAAGCCAAGAGCCAAGGCGATCTCCTGGTTGGATAACTGCTCGTAATGCCGCATCAGGACGATCTCGCAGTCCGGGTCACTCAAGCGACCAACCGCCTGCTCGACCAACTGTACCAGCTCGTGACGAGTCGCCGCGGCGGCGGGCGTGAGTTCGGTATCGCGAATACCGGCGAGCAGATCCCAGGCCGAGCGATCATCGGTCCATGCCGGCGGTGCCGCCTGTTCTCGATCGACGCTCCGTTTCGCCGATACCCGATGGCGCCGATGAGCATCGATGATCCGATCTCGAGTGATCTGTCGCACCCAAAGATGAAACGACAAAACTGGATTGTCGAGATACTGAGGCAGCCGCCGGCTTGCTTCCAACAGTACGTCCTGCACCACATCGCTCACGTCCACGCGCCGCTGGATTCGCTGGTCCAGGCGTAACCGGACCATGCGGTGGACGGCCCTGCGATGCCTGTCCAGCAAACGGTTAACGGCTGCGGGATCGCCTTGCCGTGCACTGCCGAGCAGTTGTTCTGTCTTTGTTGAATCTGGCCACATGACCGAGCTTTGGTTCTTTGCGTCCGATGTCTACTGAGCGGGTCGCTGTATCAGGGAAAGGAATTTGGATTCTCGAGACACCTCATCGTTGAAGTCCCCGTTGTCCGTGTCCGCCTTCCTTGTCACAAACCGGTATAGGATACCGCCTCCCAGCATCGTCGTGAAGTAAATTTCTCCCTCTTCGTCCTCGCCAAACGTCATGATCGGCAGCTCGTTTCCGCCAATCGGTCGATTGGCAATCACCTTTCGACGGATGTGGTCGTAACGCAGGGCCCAGATTTTCCCATTAATGTAATCCCCATAAATGTAGCTGCCCCGCAAATCGGGCACTCGCCGACCGTAGTAAACGTTGCCGCCGATAATTGACTGGCCCGTTTCGTGATCGTATTCCCATATCGGTTCAATCAAGTCGCTGCGAGCCTCCGAGCCGTTGGGTCCGAATTTGTGGCGGCCTTCGCGGAGGTTCCATCCATAGTTGCCGCCACGCTGTATCAAGTCGATTTCTTCCCACCTGTCCTCACCGTTGTCAGCCGCCCACAACAGTTTGGTCTCGCGGTCAAAGGACATTCGCCAGACATTGCGCAATCCGTAGGCCCAGATTTCCGGTCGTGCTCCGGCCTGTTTGCCGCCGAGCCCTTGGCGAGCAAACGGGTTGTCCGGTGGCACTCGGTAGGGAGCCACCGGGCCGGGCCGATCGACATCAATCCTCAGAATCGAACCATGAAGCGTGCGGCGGTCCTGTCCCGAGTTCCAGGGGTCGCGCGATTTGCCTCCGTCCCCGAGGGCGATGTAGAGATATCCATCGGGACCGAATGCCAACGTGCCGCCGTTATGATTCCAGTAGGGCTGAGGGACTCGCAGAATCTCGGTCTCCGACTGGGGATCGGCCCCGTCCGATTGGCCCTGGGCAAGGTTGAATTGAGAAATCACCGAGTCATGTGGTTCGGCGGCCGACGTGTAATAGACGAAGAACCGGCCGTTCGTCTTGAAGTCCGGGTGAAAGGCGAGTCCCAACAACCCCTGCTCATCCTGGTCGTCGTCGTACAACACGCGACGCCTAAGGTCCAGGAACACCGTGGTTCTATCGACGGACGGCCGGTTGGCAAAAACGTGGATCACTCCATGCTGGTCGGCAACGAACAATCGCCCACTCTCGTCCCCGGCGTTTGTCACGAGGACCGGACGATTGATGCGTAGAGCCGGAAAAGCCTCTTCCACTCCGACCGCGAGTGGACGCACATCAACTTCCGCACCACGTGGCGCTTGGGACACCTGCCCGTGTGCCATGTCATCCGCCGTCAGCCACCCGGTGGCGAGAAGGCAGAATGCCGACAGGCAGCCATGACGGATAACGCCGAGGACAGAGCGTTCGGGTTCTATGGGCATGGAACCAACGGGCGCCTCTTGCAGGGGCGGAGTGACGACACGTAGACCGATGCTCATCGCCTCGAGGGCGACTACTTGATAATGTCGAGCAATTCGACCTCAAAGATCAACGTAGCGTTGCCGGGAATCACCGGCGGTCGACCTTGAGGGCCGTAGGCCAGATCCGCGGGAATGAACAGCTGCCACTTGCCGCCCACTTTCATTAGCTGCAATGCTTCCGTCCAGCCTCGAATAACACCATTGAGGGGAAACTGGGCCGGTTCATTGCGTTGAACCGAGCTGTCGAAGACCTTCCCGTCGAGTAACGTGCCGTGGTAATGCGTGCGAACGGTGTCGGTCGCCTTAGGATTCGCGCCGGTTCCCGGCTTGAGAACTTTGTACTGCAGACCGCTCGGCAGAGTCTTCACTCCCGGCTTCTTGGCATTGGCAGCAAGGAAGGCCTTCCCTGCGGCCAGATTGTCTTCGGCTCCCTTCTGCATCCTGGCCTGCGACAACCGCTCGAATTCCTGCAACGCCGCGGTGATTTGTTCTTCATTCAACGCCGGCTTCGTTCCCGTCAGAGCGTCCAGAATGCCGCGAGCGACCATGGCCGGGGTGACGTCCAGCTGCTGGGCTTTCAGATTCGAACCGATGCGAATACCGATGCCGTAACTGGCCTGGTCCTTTACCGATTGCGGGGCCGTCGGCGCGGCCGGTCTTTGGGCGGGCGGTTTTTGCGCGGCGGGCTGGGCGGCTGAGGGGGCTGTCAGCAGCGCCAACAACAACAGAGTGGAGAAGAGACGGTTCATAGTGGCTCCCAAAAAATATGGTTACTCAAA
>CAYNDU010000077.1:7403-14108 GCA_964395615.1 uncultured Pirellulaceae bacterium
CACATCCTGGCGGTGCGAGCTGCTTGGATGGTGCAGGCATCGGGTACGCCAGTGAGGCAGGCCCTGGTGACGCTCGGACTCGAATTCAGGTCGGTGGGGACTGCAAAGGTCGGGGCCATCGCCGGTGGTTGCTTCTCGTGCGTTGCCCTTTCAACGGCGATCCTACGCGTTCGGGCCGATCGACCGTTGATTGGCAGTTTAATCGAGGCTCTGGACCGTAAATACCCCCCGCTGCAGGGTGTTTCCCTCAGGATAACCCGAGAATCAGACGTTCTTTCATTGCAAATCTGCAAGCGTCACGATCTCCGTGGGGTAGGGGCGCAAAAAATCGGTGTTGATTTTTTGACCCCTCTTTTGTTAGAACGGTGCCCAGTGATGGACGCGGTTTTCGATACGCTTCAGGAGGGGCTATCATGCTTGAGCCGCCGTACAACGGTCCGTAGGGGGGCGAACGGAATCGACTCCCGATGCACTGCACGGATGGTTGGTTTGGAGCGAGTCAGAGGACTTGTTCCTCCTTTGTTTGAAAAGCCATTTTTAACATCAAGCCCCTTGCCTCGTTGACCCAGATGAGGCAAGGGGTTTGTTCGTGCGCTTTGTTCGCATACTTGAGCGATCCTGCATGAACCAGGGCAATCGCACGTCAAAAGTCCTCGGGTCGGTAGCGCGCGGCGCATCACCCGTCATCCGGAGCGTACCAGCGTGTGCGATGTACGTTGCATGGAGTGCCTGTTAGAGTAAGATGGCGCGCACGACGGAGAACGCGAGTCGGTCTGCGCATGCACGTCGAGGTAAGGCAATCCGGTCATGACATCGTACTTGATTTACTCGATCGGCGAATGGGTCATTCGACTGACGATGTTGCCGATCGTTACGAGTCGCCGCAAGCCGAACGCGGCCATGGCCTGGCTGTTATTAATATTCTTCCTCCCTTGGGCCGGCCTATTGTTGTTTCTGGCGTTTGGAACGCGCCAACTGCCTCGTTTGCGCCGAAAACGCATGCGGGAAATGCGGGACCACATCCACGAGGATGTGCAACGCTTTATGGACCATCCGAATATCGTCCATCCCGATCTCGGTCCCGAACTCGATACGACGGTGAAGATGGCAGAGCGTTTGGGGAATTTCCCGATTCTGGGTGGCAACCATGTGGAGTTTCTGGCCGACACCGAGCAGGTGATTGACCGCCTGATCGAGGACATTGACCGTTCCGAACATCACGTCCACTTGTTGTTCTACATCTTCTGGTGTGACGAGACGGGTCAGCGCGTTGTGGACGCTTTGGGACGCGCTACGGCGCGCGGAGTGAAGTGCCGCGTGTTGGTTGACGACGTCGGTTCTCGCAAAGCCTATCGTCGCCTGTCGGTCATGTTGAGTGATTGCGGCGCCGAATTGCACGCGATGCTGCCGGTCGGCATTTTTCGTCGTCGAATGGCTCGTATCGATATGCGCAACCACCGAAAGCTGGTTGTCATCGACGGGCAGGTCGCGTACACCGGTTCACAAAACCTAGTGAACGCCAGTTATGGGCACAAAGACCTGGCCTGGCATGACCTGATGGGCCGGTTCACGGGCCCCATCGTGCTGGAATTACAGGCCATCTTCATTGGTGACTGGTACCAGGAGACGCAGGAGGCGTTGACCGGCCCGGAGATACTCGTCGAACCCAATCTGGTCGGCCACGTACCGGCCCAGACCTTGCCGAGCGGCCCGATCTTTTCAGTTGAAAACTATCAGCGGCTGGTGGTCAGCGCCATTCATGGCGCTCAGCGACGGGTGATCATCACGACTCCCTATTTTGTTCCCGACGAGCCACTTTGGCAGGCGATCCAGATCGCGGTGTTGCGAGGCGTCCAGGTCGATCTGATCGTACCCCGTCGTTGCGATCAACGCATTGTTGGTGCCGCTGCCCGCGCCTATTATGCCGATGTGCTCGACGCCGGAGCCAATCTCTACCTGCACACGGACGGATTACTGCATTCCAAGACCATGACCGTGGATGACTCCATCGCCTTGATGGGATCGAGTAATTTTGACATTCGCTCGTTTGAAATCAACTTTGAACTGAATATGCTGTTGTACGGTGAAGATGTGACGGGTCGACTTCGCAGCCAACAGCTGGCATACCTGGCGCAGAGTGAGAAGTTGGCTGCCGAGCAGTGGGAGAATCGTCGTTATACGCGACGAGTGGTCGATAACATCGCGCGCCTGTTGAGCCCCCTTTTGTAATCGGGTCCGGCTTCCAACCTGTGTTTTTCAGTGGCCGTTGAAGCTTGCCGGAACGTTGTGGCCGCTGATCGATTCCCAAACGAAAGAGATTTCTATCTGACGATGGCAAAGATCAAAGACGTTGCCGAGTTTCTCGAGCAGTTTGCGCCGAGCAACTTGGCGGAAACGTGGGACAATGTCGGACTGCTGGTTGGCGACCCGGGAAACCGGGTGCGACGGATGATGACGTGCTTGACCGTCACGCCGGTGACGGTGGCGGAGGCGGTGGAGGCGGACGTGGAGTTAGTGGTTTCCCATCATCCGCTGCCATTCCACTCATTCAAGCGGTTGGTACCCGATTCCACTCCGGGCCGCTTGTTGTGGCAACTGGCCACTCGATCCATCGGTGTGTACAGCCCGCACACCGCTCTTGATTCTGCTCAGTCCGGAATCAATCAGCAGTTGGCTGACGCGTTGGAACTCGAGGAATGCGAGCCGATCGTTGAGGCTGATCAGGGGCCGATCGGTTCCGGAGCGGGTCGGATCGGCCGGTTGAGGGATCCCCTGCCGTTGAAAGACCTTGCCGCTCGACTGAAGCGGTTTCTTGGCCTCGCATCGCTCCATTACGTTGGAGATCTGTCGGATACGATTGAACGAGTGGCCATCGGGTGTGGTGCCGCGGGCCAGTTCCTGGAAGCTGCCCGGCTGCGGCGCTGTGACGCATTTGTCGTCGGCGAGACCAACTTCCATACTTGTCTCGAAGCCGAGGCAAGCGGCATCGCGTTGCTGCTGCCGGGCCACTTTGCGAGTGAGCGGTTCGCGGTCGAGCGATTGGCCCATTTATTGGCGGATCGGTTCGACGAAGTGACCGTGTGGGCCAGCCGAATGGAGTCGGACCCTCTGCGCCAGGTTTAGGTGTCCGAGTCTTCCTGATTCGAGCTGGTAAGGCACTTGCACATGGTCACCTCGTTGCCGGCCGAGTTGAACTTGACCGAGTCCATGAAAGTTCGCATAAGCAACAGACCTCGGCCACAGGCTCGTTCCAGGTTCTCTTCGTCTGTTGGATCGGGCAGGTCGAGGGGGTCGAAGCCCGGTCCCTGGTCACGGACGATAAACTGCACATCGCGCGGAGTGACGTTGACCGCAACGCCAACCGTACGGTCGCGGTACGGTGGGGATGCTCGACGAGCCGTTACAATTTCCTGGTAGGCGGCCGTTTCACCTGTCCGCGATTCGGAGCTGATTTCGAGATTCCCGTGAAACAGAGCATTCGTTATTGCTTCTTCGAGAGCGATGCAGAGACGGATCGTGGCGGCCTGGCTGCAGCAGCCGATCGATCGCACCGTGCGGTGCATGAAGTTGATCAGGGGGGGGATCATGGATGGATCGTTCTGCAATGTGAAGCAGGTCTCGCATCGATCGAGGCTGTCCATCAGTTTCAGTTCCGAAACTCGTTCATGGGCGGCTTCCAGAACGGATTCGATCGTGTCGATGAGCAAGGCGGGCAGGATCGCCTTGGGGACATAGTTGGCGGCACCTGCCTTCAGGGCCTTGACGGCGATCTGTTCGCTTCCCTTTCCGGTGATCAGAACGACCGGCACGGTTTCATGTTCGGATGTAAGATGAGCGACCAATTCCAGGCCATCCATTACGGGCATGACCAGATCAGTCAGCACCAGGTCAAAACAGTCTCGCTCAATCAATTCGATGGCAGCCTGGCCCTGTTCGGCGTAGATCACCTGGTGGCCCGAGTTTTCCACGAGCCCGCCGATCAGGCGGCGATCGGTAGCACTATCATCGACAACCAGAATCTTAGCCACGCACACACTCCTCGTGCCCGGCCATCTAACGCGTGACGCGAGCATGGTCACAGGTGCAACCGTTGGAACGCGTCATTCAGGCGCGTTGCTTGGTGAGAGTCACTTCGTTGCCCTTGTCATTGTACTGGACGTCGTCCAGGAACGACTTCATCAAGACGATTCCTCGACCAGACTCCGCGTCGAGCGAACCCAGTTCTCCCGGCTCGGCTAATGATCCCACGTTGAAGCCAGGGCCATCGTCACGGATCGAGAACTCGGCCCGTTGCGAGTCGATGCGCACCCTCAGGTAGATTCTGCGTTGGACATAGGGTTCTGCCGAGCAACGGCTGGAGATGGGGGGAACCTCCTCGCCGTCCAGGAACGCGTCCTGATCGTCACGCGTTGCATCGCGGGGAAGTTCCAGATTGCCCCGAATGAGAGCATTACTCAGTCCCTCCTTGAGCGCCATGCCGATTCGAAAGTGGTCCGTCTCGTCGCATAGCCCCATCCCCATCACGATTTGCTGCATCCATTCGACCAGCGGGTCAAATAGTGCCGGATCGTTTTCCAGCGTAAAGTCAAACTGGGTCTGGTCAATACTGCCGATCAACCGTTCGTAACTCCGCTTGGCACTTGCCGCTGCCAACACCTCGTCGATGGTCGAGTCGAGTTTATCGGCAAGGAGCGATTTAGGAACATAGCTGGCGGCCCCTTCTTCTAGCGCTCTGATGGCCAGCTCTTCGCTCCCTTGGGCCGTGATCAGCACGACCGGCAGGCCACGAAAATGGATGCGCATGGCGCGAACCAGATCCAAACCGTTTTTGCGGGGCATGTTCAGATCGGTCACGACCACGTCGGGCCGGACGGATTCCATCTGCCGGAGCGCATCGGTTCCATCCTCTGCGTACGTGACGCGGAAATCAGTTCGTTTGTCCAGCAAGCCACCGACCACGCGCCGATCGACGGCGGAGTCGTCGACTACGAGGATTTCGGTCATACCAACCACCTCCCATTCCCTGTTCGTTCCTAAACCAACCCGGGTGTTGCGGGTTGCGTCAACCGCTGAGTCTACCGATTTCGCGGCCTGGAATCAATTTACGTTGGCCATTATCGGTCTCCGCCGCGTTGACGGTGCCGCTCCTTGCGCTAGAATAGATTGTTTTGTCCGTCTTTTTCACAAAAAGTCCGCTTTCCCGAGTAAGGCGGCTTCCCAAGGTGCCAATACCGTCGGCGGTTGGCGCTGTGTAGACCGCCAGACGACGAGTGCTATTTCATGCCAGACCTTCCAGCAAAGTGGATCACAGCGCTTCCCGTATATAATGAGGCGACTTACGTCGAAGGTGTGCTGGACGAAGTGACGCGGTACAGCCCCCGGGTGCTGGTCGTCGACGACGGTTCGACGGACGCCACGCCCGATTTGCTGGCCGCCCGTAATGACGTTACCTGCATAAGACACTCGCAGAATCGCGGCTACGGGGCCGCCCTTCGTTCGGCGTTTGAATTCGCTATGGAGCATCGATTCGAAGTGGTGGTGACCATTGATTGTGACGGTCAGCACGAGCCGCAACGCGTTGGGCAGTTTGCTTCCGCTTGCGGCGACGTGGATATTGTATCGGGCAGCCGCTACTTGGAGCCCGTGAGTACCGTTAATCAAGCGCCCGAACAACGGCGGCGAATCAATGTTGAGATGACTGAGTGGTTGAATCGTCGGTTGGGGTTGCAGCTGACCGATGCGTTTTGCGGATTCAAGGCCTATCGAGTCGACGCGCTTCGACGACTTGACCTGCAGGAAACGGGCTACGCCATGCCATTGGAACTGTGGGTCCAGGCCGTCGCTTGCGATTTGCGTATCAGAGAACTGGCCGTCCCCTTGATCTACTTGGACGAGTCACGGTCGTTTGGTGGAGAACTGGATGATGGTGATACGCGCCGAGCCCACTACTACGATGTCTTGAATAAGAGCATGCGCCGGGCCGGCAGGAGCGGTTCGGTCGAATGCACCGAGGGGTCCGAATGAAGGAGGCGATGGGTGCGATTGATGCAACGCGGTTGCGAGCGCCCGAGCAGGACGGGCAGGCGATGCTCGACCCGACTCTGGCCGAAGAGGCGACCTGGCTCAGCCAAAACCTGAGCCTGCGCGGTCAACAACACACCAGCATTGCCGGCACCACGCTCCAGGAACTGCAAGTCGAGGCGCGCAGCGAAATGGTGCGAATGGCTCGTGAATATACATCCGAGTATCGTGATGTTCCCGACCTGTCCTTTCATCCGGTCGACCCAATCATCCTGGCTGGCCATCAACCGCAGTGGGTTCACGCGGGCGTCTGGTTCAAAAACTTTGTGCTCAGTGGGCTCGCACAACGAACGAATGGCCACGGGATCAATCTGCTGATTGACAATGATGTGGTGCGCTCTACTGCTTTGCGCGTTCCAGCGACGAATCGTCCAGAGAACGGATCGGACGACGCGCCGGTAGAAAAAGCGCGGCTCGAAGAGACACCCATGGAAGGTCTCTCAGGCGAAGGCGGCGTGACCGGTGGGGCGCAGGCCGGTCCGGCCTCCGTCACGTCGATCCCATTCGATCGACCATCGCTGCCGATCCCGTTTGAAGAGCGGCCGGTCCTGGATCTTGAGCAGTTTGCCGCGTTTGGAAGACGGGTGCACGACGCAATCGAGCCTTTGATTGCCGAGCCTCTGT
>CAYNDU010000078.1:0-13961 GCA_964395615.1 uncultured Pirellulaceae bacterium
GGACGTCCTTCCAGGCCTTCCTCATTCAGTACACGTTTTTCGGGGTTACGCAGGATGAGGTGGTGGGACCCAGCGACCTCGGTTAGACCATACGAGTCGTGTCATGCCCGGGCCCGGCCTTAACGGCGGCTCGACGAAGCTCTATGCTACGGTCAAACACTGTGCGCCGAGCCTCCGGCGGCCCAGGATCAAACGTTGCCTGGACGCCAGGAAGCCGACGCGTCGGGCGTGTGCGCTCGGAAGTTCCCTGGTGGCCGGGCGTGCGAACGGAGGGACGGACCGCGCTGCGTTATCGATCGCCGATTGCCGGCAGTTGCGTCCATCCCCATCCGACCGGCGTCATCAATATCTCTATCTCTCAAGAGAATCGGAATCGAGATGACTGAATCTCACAGACAGGAATCGAATGATACGTTTTCTGCGGTGGAGCTGGGGGCGATCGAGAAGTCGCCGCTCGACGCCATCTACCCGCCGGACGAGAACATCGCCGTGATCACGGTGAGCAACTTCCCGGCACTCGGGCAGCTGACGGCCATGCGTTTTCTGGAATGGGTCCAACATCACCCGGGCGAGGTCATCGCTTTGCCGACGGGCAAGACACCCGAACATTTCATAAAGTGGGTCAATCGTCTTCGATCGACATGGGACGAACCGGCCACTCGCGACCTGCTGGAAGCCCATCGAATCGATCCGGCCAAGCGTCCGGACATGGGGAGCTTGCACTTTGTTCAGATCGACGAGTTCTATCCGATACAGCCGACCCAGAAAAACAGCTTCCACGATTACGTTCGTAGATTCTATCTGGACAGCATGGGGCTGGACGCGAAGAAGGCGCTCCTGATCAACTGCCAGTCGTTAGGTTTGACACCCGGCCAGAAACTCGAAGAAGTGTGGCCCGACTCACGCGTCGATCTCTCCCTGCGAACGCGTCAGCCGGCGACCGATCTCGAGCGGCTTCAGAAAGATGTCTTGTCGCGAATAGATGACTGGTGCCAGCGGCGGGAGGAGGAGATCCGCGTCTTGGGCGGAATCGGTTTCTTTCTGGGCGGAATTGGCCCGGACGGGCATATCGGCTTCAACGTTCGGGGTTCCGACCATTTCTCCACGACTCGCCTGATGGCGACAAACTATGAGACGCAGGCGGCTGCGGCCGGTGACCTGGGAGGCATTGAAGTCTCGCGGCAACGTCTGGTCATTACGATCGGCCTGCGCACAATCACTTTCAATCCGGACTGCGCGGCGATCATCATTGCTGCCGGCGAAGCAAAGGCCAAAGTCATCCAGCAGGCGGTCGAGGGTGAATCGAGTGTGACGATCCCGGCCAGCGCATTGCGAACTTTGCCGAACGCTCGATTCTACATCACGATGGGTGCGGCGAAGCAACTCCACCGTCGGCAGGTTCACCTCGTTGTCCAGTCGGAAGACTATGGCGATGAGCGTGTTGAGCGAGCGATTGTCGACCTCTCACTGCGTCTTAAAAAGCCGCTCGACCAATTGACACAGGAAGAGGCGGACGGCGATGCGATGCTGAAAACCGTCCTGCAAGGTCGTGACGAGTCGTTTCGCGACCTGGCTCTTACCGTCCGGGAATCACTGATTGAAAAAATCGAACGTGGTAGCCGCTCGCATGAAGATACGCGGTTCCTGCACACTGAGCCGCATCATGACGACTTGATGTTGGGATATCTGCCATACATCGTCCGCAACATGCGCACACCAAAGAACGACCATTATTTCGTCACGCTGACCAGCGGGTTCACCGCGGTAACCAACCAGTTCATGCTTCGTCAATTCGAGTCGCTTGAGCATTGGATCGCTTCGCCCGAGTTTCGCAGGCTGCACGAGGAATCGTATTTTGACCCCGCCAACGAACAGGGACGCAATCGCGACATCTGGCAATACCTGGACGGGATCGCTGCTCGGAACGAAGACGTTCGAGCGGAAGGTGCCGCACGCCGCATGCTGCGTAACCTGCTCGAAGCCTACGAAGAATCCGATCTGTCTGCCATTCGTGACAGAATGCAGGAGTTGCAGCACTACTTCCGTAGCGTCTATCCCGGTCGAAAGGACTCGGAAACCATCCAGCAGCTCAAGGGAATGTGCCGCGAATGGGAGGCAGAAACCTTGTGGGGCTACTTTGGCTGGCAGTCTTCCCATATCAAACATCTGCGACTGGGCTTCTACACCGGCGACGTCTTTGTGCCCGACCCGACCGTTCAACGCGACGTTGAGCCCGTATTGGCTTTGCTGGAGGAAGTCAGACCGGACGTCATCTCCTGTGCGCTGGACCCCGAAGCAAGTGGCCCGGACACACATTACAAAGTCCTGCAAGCGATCAGTGATGCCACCGATCAGTATGTCCGGGAAACGGGTCGCGACGACATTCGCATCTGGGGCTACCGCAATGTCTGGTTCCGATTCCATCCGAGCGAAGCGAATGTCTACGTTCCCGTGTCACTGAATATGCTCTCGGTGATGGAGAGTGCTTTTCTCAACACGTTCGTTTCCCAGCGCGAAGCCTCATTCCCCAGCTACGCACACGACGGACCGTTTTGTGAGTTGGCACAACGGATCCAGGTCGAGCAATACCAGATGCTCAAGAACTGCCTCGGGCGGGCCTGGTTTGCCGAACACAATAGCCCCATGATTCGCGGCGCTCGAGGGTTCGTCTACCTGCGAGACATGAACATGAACGAGTTCAGGCAAACGGCGCGAACCCTGCGCAAGGCTGCCGAAGACGTTTGATCGATGAAGACCCCGACAAGACGCCTCGCCGGGTGAATACTCGAATCGTTGAGCGGTGGCCTCGTCCGGTAGCCCGAGTAGTTAGAGGCGGCTCGCCAATCGGTAATTCTGAACGAACGTGCGAGACCGGTCGTTCGAAGGAAACTCGCGACATGCGTCACGCGAGTTGAGGGGCACGAGTCGATTCAACGTCCAGCATACGCCTTGTCGAGTAGCTGCTGAAGCGAATGGCGGATCTTCGGCTCGGCGTCAACTTCCAAGCAACTGCTGGTCGCCGGCCAGGTCTCGTAGCCACCCCATTTGTGCTGCAACGGAGGCGGAAGATAGCCTTCCGACCCGTTCGCCAGGCTGATCGTGAAGGTCTGTTCAAAAGGACTGTCCTGCTTGATGCCCAGACCGGTTTCGGCAAACACTTCGCAAGCAATGGCCCCGATGGCAAGATCTCCAATGCGAATCACCTGTAATTTCACCGGCCTGCGACTCGGATATTGGCTGAGCAAAATCGTCTGCTCGGCAAATACCTTGCTCCAGGGATGGGGCCGTTTCGCCTTGGGATTGTCCAGAACTTCGCGGGCCCAGGCAACTCGTTGTTCGGTCGGCCGGCGAATGCCCAGGAGAAGATCGCGGTCTTCCATCGATACCGACACATCTTGACGGTGGTCGATCTCACGTATGACGTCCAATGCTCGGTCCGCCAAATCCCGGCCCGCAATCTCCATCCACTCGAAGGGAGGATGTTTTTCTCCCCCGCTCTGGATCGATCCCGTGTTTCCACTCGTCCCATTCGTCATGATTCCAACCGTTGCCGGCTGCCCGTCCCCGGCCGGCAACCGTTCTTCGATACGCCGAGCGAAGTAGCCGAAGTAGTCGGCGCTAACCAGTCCACGTGCGTATCCGCCACAATAGTGAACACTGTAATTGGCCAGTACGGCTAGGGGCCGGCCGTCGGCATGCTGGATGGAAACGACAAAGAGCTGAGGGTCGACCGGGCCGGCCGGTTTGACAACATCCCCGCCTTTTCCCGCGACCGACTTGACCAATTCACCCTCTTCTCCGAATGGGTTGGGCCCCACCGTCCCAGGTGAACACAGCGACCGTCGGCAACGCAGATATTTCGGCTGCGGGCACGAACCCCAGCCAACCCGTGCCGGGGCCAGGTTTGCGATCGCCTGACGGACCGATACAACGATCTGCTTGCTCAGATACTCGTAGTAGACGTCGTCCAGCGGTCCTGCTCGACCATGCCGAACCCTCGGGGCGGCGTGCGTGTGCACGGCCGATATGAGCACCTTGCTCTGCTCCAGACCGGTCGCATTCTTTATCTGTTCCTTGACTTGATCACATACGGCTCGTTCGATCATCGTCAAGTCAGTGACGATCATTGCCAATCGAGTTGTACCGTCGTCCAACACGATCGTTCGCGCATGCAGTCGATCGTGAATGCCCTTGACCGGGCCCGGTTTGCTAATCGTACCATTCAGCGACACGTTGACGCCCGGCGTGATATCGGCCGTTGCCGCGCCCGCTCGCAACGCGCCGTGCGACCGTTGGGCCGTTGCCGACTCGACGCTTGGACCGACCGCCGCAAGCAGGCAGGTCACAACACTCACAAGCAATCTTTTTTGCATCCCGCGGATCTCCGATCGAGCGTTTTCGCCGTTCCACTCCCGACGCACCAGACTACTCTCTTCAGCCTGGATTGCCAACGCGCGTCATTGCCCCACAGTGATTGGTCCCCTACTCTTCAAGGGGGCATTTCTCTGAATACGGTCATTTTCCGGGCGAAAACGCTGAGATGATACGTCAGATCGAATCGAGTCGCAGGCAGTTTTCCGAGCTGAAGGCCAACCTTCACCAACCGTGGGGAGCCGGCAGTCGACCGGGCCGCAAAACGGTCCGGGATCGATCGGCCCTGTCGTTGATCAGGAATTTCATACAGCTGGCACACGGGCATCGCAAAGCGATCGCTTTGTCGCTCACCACCCTCACGGTCGCCACGGTTCTCGCCCTGATTCCGCCGGCCGCGACGAAGTTCGTCGTCGACTATGTGCTCGGCTCGAAACAGCTGCCGGACCGTGTACCGGACTGGGTACCTCGAGATCACTGGCAACTGTTGCTGGTCATTTCAACCGGAGTCCTTGCCATTTCGCTCACAAAATCCGTGTTGCAGATCTGGGGGCGCTGGCACGCGACGCGAGTAACGAAGCTCCTACAAATGTCTGTACGCAAGCGAGTCTTTGCCCACGCGGTCCGGCTGCCCATGTATCGAGTCCAGGAACTCAAATCGGGCGGTGCGGCAAGCGTATTGCGGCAGGATGCCGGCAGCGTCGGAGAGCTCGTCTTTGGAATGCTCTACAATCCGTGGCGCGCCGTCGTCCAGCTCTTCGGAAGCCTCTGTATTCTCGCGTGGGTCGATGTTCGATTGCTGCTCGGCGCACTGGTCGTCGTGCCGCTCGTCTATGTCACTCATCGCACTTGGATCAGTCGAATCAGGCCGCAGCATCGACGAGTGCGCGCTCAACGTGAAAAAGTCGACGCATTGGCCACCGAGTCCTTTGGGGGAATGCGCGTGGTGCGCGCTTTCGGCCGCCAACGATCGGAGACGAATCGGATCATGCGGGGAAATCACGTGATGGGTCGGCAGGAGCTCTATGCCTGGTGGTGGACTCGAGCGATCGAGGTCGTGTGGGCCGTACTCACACCGTTGGCAAGTTATGCGTTGTTGCTTTACGGCGGCAGGCAAGTGCTCAACGGAAACCTGACCCTCGGCGACCTCGTGATGTTCCTGGTCTATCTCCTGATGCTTCTGTCGCCATTGGCGATCCTCGCCCAAAGTACGGCCCAGTTTCAAAACAGCCTCGCCGGGCTCGACCGCGTGCTTGACCTTCTCGAAGAGCCTCGTGAAATGGATTCAAGCCGAAGATCCATCGTGATACGCGATCGTGTCCATGGCCGACTGACGTTGAAAGACGTTAGTTTTTGCTACCACGGAACCGAACGGCCCGCCGTGAAGGACATTGCTCTCGATGTCGCCGCCGGAGAGACCATCGCGCTCGTCGGACCCAGCGGTGCCGGGAAGACAACACTCTGCAACCTTGCCGTCCGATTCTACGATCCTACCGCCGGTTCCATCTGTCTCGATGGACGCGACCTGCGCGAAATCGACGTCGAGAGTTTCCGTACGATCATCGGAGTGGTGGAACAGGATGTGTTTCTGTTTGACGGATCCGTTGACGCCAATATCGCCTACGGTCGTCGCCATGCAGACCCATCAAGTGTTCGGACGGCTGCCGAAGTCGCCAATGCCGACCGGTTCATACGTGATTTACCCAACGGATATGAAACGATTATCGGAGAACGAGGCGTAAAACTTAGCGGTGGGCAGCGGCAGAGACTGGCCATCGCGCGCGCCGTGTTGGCCGATCCGAAAATCCTCGTGCTCGACGAAGCGACCAGTAACCTGGATACCGAAAGCGAACGCTTGATTCAGGCCAGCCTTTCTCGGCTACTCAAAAACCGAACCTGCTTCATTATCGCCCATCGGCTGAGCACGATCGCTCATGCCGATCGAATCGTTGTTCTGGAAGAGGGCCGTATCAAGCAGATCGGGACCCACACGGCCTTAATGAAATCGGACGGCGCCTATCGAGACATGGTCCTTCTGCAGACCAGCCCGGTTATCGAAAGGACCGTTCGAGAGTGAGCGGACGGGCGTGACAGCGTACCCGGACATGGTCGGTTAGTTTCGCCGTTGGTTTGCCGGCGATGGCAGATCTGCCTGAGACTTGGATTGGTCTGCGGTAAGCAGAATCGCATCGAGTTGCGTGCCGTCTTCGCGGCCAAGAATCTGAATACGGGCAGCGCCCCGGTTCAAATGTAACGGGACATCTCCAGGCTTGTTGTTCGCCCGAAAGGGAATCCACGCCCACCGTTTGTGCACGCCAGTGTGCCAGTCGACCTTGGCCAGGATCTCCCGGCGATCCTGCTCGACGCGAACGTAAAATGAATCGTCCGACGAAGTGGGGGCCCGCACTCGGGCCCACAGAAGGTAGTCGCCCGGCTTGGGTATATGCACTAGCCAATTCGCCTCGGCAGTTGGGCCGCTCCCGCCCTGGCCGATGGGACCCGGAATCCAGATGCAGGCGCCTCGAGAGGCACCGTCGTCATCTTCGGTGGCGAAGGGCGGTAATAGCCAATGTGATTGTTCGGCTTCGATCACCTGTTCGGTCGTGAAGGCGCCTGCGTTCCCACTGGCAGTCGATTCGAGGAGTTTCCGATATTCGTCAATCGACGCCACCTGTTCAAGAATCTCGCGTCCCACGTCACGTCCGTCGATCGACAGAATCGAACGATCGACTGGTTGGCCGGCGTCGTTGATGGGCAAGCCGCGCCTGCCTGCGAGATCCGCGTTGAGTTGCAATCGGCCCTTATGAGCCTCAACGCTCATTCTGACAACGCTTCGGGTCCGGTCGGTCGTAAACGCGTCCGACGTAAACCTGGCACGAAACGCGGAGAATTCGTCCTCATCCAGCCCTTCCTCACATCTCAGCCACAATGAGGCGACAGCGATGGAGGTCGGAGTAGACTCGGCGTGCGTGCACGTAAGTCGACGAACGCCGTATTGTGTACCGTCGTTGACAAGTTCGAGTCGAGCCTTGTCGTCTCCCAGGTTGTCGGCCAGGACCCAGCGGATGGCAACGGCCACATCCATGTGCCTCAGGAAGATCGGCCGACCAACGCCAATCGCCGTCCGTTCGGCCAGCGTTGCTTCGTCGAGACGATGTTCTCCGATCCAAATCGTCGGATCGACTGGAAGGATCAAGTGTGAATAGAGGCACGTCGGTTTTGCCGAGTGTCGCCAGGTTCCTGGATAATCAGGATCCGCCGCGGCCAGGAATAGCACTTCGTTCTCGCGTTGAACCGACGTTATGAAAGGCATCAAGTGCAGGGCCTTCGTGTGCCCGCTCGCTTGCGCCACTTTTTGCTTGCCGTAGGGGTCACCGCGCCCGTCCTGAAAGAAACTCACGACCGGCATGCTCGCCCCCGATCCGAGGTTGACGACCAGCGTCTTGTCCATCGGTCCATAATTGGCACCCGACGACCCCAAGCTGAAGTGATGCCCGACATAGTGTGTTGCCGTCTGGCCGCGTTCACCTCCCCAGCGCTGAACGACCACGCGTGGAATCTTTTTGGTCAATTCGCGAACGCCGATCGGAACGGTGCCGCGGCACGACCTAAAGAACTCCCATTGGCTCGTCGGCTCGCCTGGCGTGATCCAGTTTGCCATCTGCAGGTGCTGATCAAGATAACCATGGCCGGTCAGGTAATCATAGTCTCGGCTGTGAGCCCCCCCCAACCTGGCACTCGGCGCGTACCAGTTCAACCCGATGTCGGTCCAGATCAACTGCAACGCCTGAATTGCCGCTTGCCGCCCTTGCAGCCTCTGTGCGTACCGAGAGATCAAGCCGAGTGAATCCAGGTCGACGCCGTAATAGGTCGGACTGCCATATTCGTGGATCCCGTTGTCGTACGTGTAGCGCAACCACTGATCGAGCATTAGATATCCCGCGTCGGCCAAATCAGAGTCATCCAGAATCTCGCCCAACGCGATACAATTCCATGTCTTCATGAGAAAGATGTTGGTGTACGTCACCGGTACTCGATGGCGGCGAATCCCCTCAACACTCAGGCGAAACATCTTCTCCAGCGTCCTGCGTCCCTCGTCACTCATACGATCCTTGTAACGAATCCAAAGTAACGTCCCCTTTTGCATGCAGAATTCAACCGCATTTCGATCGTGCGGACCGTCCGATTCCCAATACCACTTGAAATTCCCGTATGTTGTACTACTCGGATCCACGTCCTGCATCTCGGCAGCTCGGGACAATGCCAGCTCCACGCGATCCGGCCGCCATTTTTGCGCCGTCGACTCAAAGGCGAACGAAAACAGGTCGCGAGCGGACATCCGTGCCGTAGGCGGCTCGTACCGCCACCACTGTCGATCCAAACGCTGCTGAACGGCAATCGAAGCTTCCTGCGCCGACGTGCACGTGGAGAAACTGAACGAAACGATGATCACGAGCCACAACAGTCGGTACATCTCTCATGCCTCAAAGCGGGTTCGTTGAGTAGAATGGTCACGTGGCACTTGAAGTGTAACACAAGCTGCTGCGTGGTTCGAAGAGCTTCGGGAACAGGGAGCATCGGCCCGGTCTTGGCGATGCTCGGCGTGGTCTGCAGATCTGAGATGGAAGCCGAACGACGGGGGTCCGCATGAACGTAGTGGCAGTGAGTTTCGTCCTATACACACTCGTCATCGCGGTTATCGGACTCTGGAGCGCCCGGTACGCCGGCCGGTCGGAGGCAGATTTTCTATTGGCCGACCGGGGACTTGGGGCCTGGGTTGCCGCCCTGTCTGCCGCAGCGTCGGCAGAGAGTGGATGGGTAACGCTAGGCCTGGTCGGGTTCGCGTTTACAACAGGGATTGCCGCACTGTGGGTGGTGCCAGGAACGGTTATCGCCTTCCTGTTCAATTGGTTCGTCCTGGCGCCGCGATTGGGACAAATATCACGCCAACATGAAGCGCTGACGATACCGGCCGTTCTGGCGTGCCGATACAGTGGGCCAACCGCTCGGCTAATTCGAATCATTGGTGCGGTCGTGATCCTCGTGATGTTGACGGCGTATGTGGCTGCTCAATTAAATGCTGCCGGAAAGACGTTTCAAGGAACGTTTGGTTGGGATTACCGGTCCGGTGTATGGCTGGGCATGAGCATCGTTCTGGCATACACCGTAACCGGTGGATTTCGAGCGATCGCGTGGACGGATGTCGTTCAGTCGCTAATGATGATTTCCGCAGTAACACTCGTTCCGATTCTGATTACGTGGCAATTGGGTGGCCCAGGGAAAGTGTGGCACATTCTGCGAGCGTTGGAACCGAACGGCGCGTTGGTCGACCCGTTCGGTGGCAGGTCCGGTCTCGCGTTGCTCGGTTTCCTGACCCTGTGGATCGGAATCCCACTGGGAAACCCCGGGCAGCCGCACGTGCTGGTGCGTTTGATGGCCACTCGTGATCGTCGTGCCATGGTGCGGGGCGGGATCATATCGACCGCGTGGGTATTCGTGCTATTCTCAGGGGCCGTGATGTTGGGAGTGACGGCCCGCGCATACTACACGCAATTGGCCGACCCGGAAAAGACGTTGCCCTTTCTGGCAACCGACTCGACACTCATCCCCGGCATTCTCGGCGGAATGCTGGTCGCCGCCATCCTGGCCGCAATATGCTCCACCGCCGATTCACAATTGCTGGTGGCCGCGTCGGCGGTCAGCCACGACCTGGGTGGAACGATCGGACGGCGGCTCGCGGGTACGCGCTCGCTGGTCGCCTGGAGTCGAGGGGCCGTACTCCTGGTCGGATTGGCGGCCACCGGTTTCGCGCTTGCGGAAGTTCGCAGTGTCTTTACTTTTGTACTGGACTACGGCTGGGCCGGATTGGGCGCCGGGTTTGGCCCCGCGTTGATCCTCTGCCTGTTATCGAAACGCACGACTTCAAAAGGCGTGTTGTCCGGGATGATTGTGGGCGTCGGTACGGCAGTCGCCTGGAAGCAATTCCCTGCATTGCAGAGCCAGATCTACAATCTGGTCCCCGCGTTCTTCCTGTCGTTCGTCACGGTCTGGTGCGTGAGTCGAATGACCGTAGAGGAACAGTCCGAGTAAATGTGCAACGCCATCTCTATCCTCGCCGATGAACGGCGTCAGCTACTTGCCTCCGAAACAGACAATGTTGCCGTCGGCCAACGACACGTACAATTTGCCGCCGGCTACTGCCAGACCATCGTAGGCGGGCGGGACGTCGAGCCTGTATTCGGCGAGGCTCTGTCCGTCTTTCGCGGAGACGGCCCAAAGCAGACCGCCTCGTTGACCGTCGATAGCGGCCCACGGGTCCTGAGGGTCGACCCGATCGGGCGAACCCGCGATGAACAGGGTTGGGCCGGCCAGCACCATTCCCACGATACGCATCGGCACATTCATCGACCAGCGCTTCGCATGTTTCGGTCGTGCTTCCGCAAACAACGTATACCCCGTCGTGCCGGGCCTGAAAATCGCCCGAGAGTGTCGAGCGGTGCCGCGATACGGCTTGACACCATAAGCACCCATGTTGTCGAAGACCAGGAGTTTGCTGTGCGCGGCCCCGTCAATCGTCCAGTACGTCTGGTTGAACCACGAATCGTCCAGCAGGCCGGCCGTCGACATCAAATGGTTAACCACGACAGGCATCTGCACGCGGGCCCGGCGAGTTGGATCGGTCGCCGGTTTTTTCTTGCTCTTCGGATTCGTCGCTGCCGGCGTCTTTCTTGCTGCCTCACCCGTTCGCTTCGTTACTTTTGCCAGGTCCCTCGATGCGCTGGAATACTCCAGCGTGACAGAGTCGATTTTCAGATGCCGCAGGTAGAAGTACTTGTCACCGCCGACCAGGATGTCCGGCAATGCGCCCAGGGCATCGGGCGGCATGTCGTAATACATGAGCGCCTCAACCATGTCCCCCGTCTTCGGATCAAGGCTGTTGATTCGTGCAGAGCGAATCAGGCGGCCTGTCATCGGGTCCAGCGCTGCTATGCAAAGGCCGTCGTCCAGGAACGATGAGCGACCGGCGATCACGTACGCGACGCCACGTTGGATCAACACGCTGCCGTGGAGCGGCCAGACCGATTCCAACTGGTCGTGACTCATCATGCGTCGTTCTTCGGGCGCGATCCTCCGGCGCCATACGAGTTGACCGTCGGCGGCCTGAAGGCAATAGACCCAGCCATCGGCCGATCCGAACAAGGCAAGACCCTCAAAAATCGTCGGCGGCGTATCCACTCGGGCACCGGCGGTGTAGCTCCACATCAAGCGACCGTTTTTCGCATCCAGACACTGCACTCGGTGTTCCTCAACGGACGCGACGTACACACGCGCGCCGGCAATCACCGGTTGCGTGAGCTTCCCGTCGATGCGAGCTGACCAACGCGGTTTCAGCTCGGCGGGTATCGACATCGACGTCGAGCCTGTGCGCAGGACATCGTGTCGAAACGTCGGCCAATCATCGGTAGGCGGCAAGCCGGTCAAGGAAGATCGTAAAACGGCGGCGCCGTATTGTGGACCTTTCTGCAGGACCGACATCTCCTTGGACTCGATGCTCCGGTCACTTGACGTCCTTGCGGGAGCGAGCGCCCAGAACCCATTCAGCTTGGCAGTGATGTAGCATACGCACGGATGGGGCGGCGCATACAAGAGGCCGTTGGCCGGCAACACCCCGTATCGGCACGTGCCGCGCACCCAGTGGTGACGGAGGTTGTCGCCTGAGGTCATGTCGATGAACTCCGCGCCACGGCGCCCGGTGATGATGTATCGGGTCGTGGCCTTGTTGCGGTAGCAACGGTGATGATGGCCCTGGTCCAGCGCTTCCCGCGTCGACACGCGTTTTACGACCTCGCCCGTCCGCGGATCCAGGCCAACCATCGAGAACCCCGACAAGTCATGGACCCAGGCCAGGCGATCGATGACGAACAGGTCGCCTTGACCGTAGTGGCCCCAGAAGCCGCTCGGTCGCTCCCACAACACTCGACCCGTTTGCGCATCCAGCCCAAGCACCATGCACTTTGTGGGGGAATTATAGGGCATCCGTTTCGTGGTCGGTTTCGGCTCCATGAACAACACGACTCCGTCGTGATAAACCATGCTGTTCATGTTCGTCAGGTAGTAACTACCGTAGGTCACCGCACGCGGCCTCGTGCCTCGGTCGTATCGCCATTCGATTTTCCCGGTCTTCAGATCGAGGGCCACTACCGCGTCCTCCTCGATTCCGTAGACGGCATCTCCTCCCGCGACCAACAGCAGTTGAGTGATCCGTTCTATCGCGTCCGCCTTGGAGGCGGCTCCGTCAAGGCCGTCAGTGTGCCAGAGCGTCACCCCCGTCTCAGCGTCCAAAGCAACGACGGATTTCGGGGCCGGTGCCGCATCCTTGATCTTTCCCGGTGACAGCGGCGCTGAGCTGACGGACAACACCAGCGTCCCGTCGTGGTAGAGAATCTCGTCGACGGACTCCGTTTTGGGATACGTCATCACCGTCCGTCCCGTTGCCGCGTCCAGCGCCGTCACCGGCGCATTGAAACCCAGTGTCACGTATACGCGGTCCCCGACGGCAACCAACCGGCGGGCAATGTTCGTCGGGTGGTTCCAACGCCCGTTGCCGTACGAATGGTCGCTCCACTCAGCAGAACCCCACTGGTCAATGGAGCGCGTCCAGAGGAGTTTTCCGTTGAAGGCATCGCGAGCCACAAGCGCCCAGCGATCGGGCAGCCCATCGATCCCAGCGGGCGCCTGGTTGATGATGGCAAATATCCGACCGGAAGAAGTGACCATGGCCGACACACTCGGACTCGCCTCGTGGTGACGCTGCCACTGCGGTTCGGCGATCCACTGGGCACACCGAGGCGGGCCCACGACTCGGTCGTCGGCCACCGCGTTGCCGTCGGGCCCGTGCAGCCAGTGCGTCCACTCATCGATCTCCGGCGGAACCACTTTAACCGTCTTCCTGCCATCGACCCAGGCGACCCCTTGAGGGGCAAGCACGCGCATCACCTCATCCATCGTGACACTACCCAACTCCCCAACCACGAGCAGGTTGACCAGGTTGTCGACATACGGCAGTTGCTTGCCATCAAACGCGTCGATCGTCACAGGTCCATAAAGGCCCAGCGAGCGGACATGTTCGCGCGCTCGTCGTACGTCGTCGTCGTTGATGCCAAGCCCCTGAACCACGTAGCTATCACCGGCGTACAACGCCGCGGTCAACTTGCCGTCTCCGCAGTTGACGTGAACGACCAACCCGCCTTGAATACCCGATGCCGCGACGATCTCGTCCGCCGTTCTCGATGCGTCCGCTCGCGAAGCGAAAACCAACATCAAGAACGCGACCATCGACTGGTACCTGTTTCTCATTCTCGTATCCTCTGGTGGGCAGGTTGGATTATTTCAGGTCAATCCACATGATACTCGTCGATTGTGCAGAAGGCGCGACGGACGACCCTATTTCTCGCCCATGCAGATAATGCGGCCGTCTACGGTGGAAACATAGAGGCGGCCCCCTGCGATCGATAGACCGTCGAAGAACGGCGAGTCCGGGAGATCGTGTTCAGCCAGTGAGCGTCAGGCGTCAGTCGCCGCGCGGCTGC
>CAYNDU010000079.1:0-13958 GCA_964395615.1 uncultured Pirellulaceae bacterium
TGGCGGGTGCCGGTGGCGGGGAGGGACCCCCCGGGGTCGCCGCCGCTGCGCAGGACGGTTCGCTATGCGTCTGGGAAGCGGCGAGCGGCGAACGAATCAGCCCGCCCATGAAGCACGACGCGCAGCTGACAGCGGCAGCCTTCGATACCAAGGGGACCCGGGCCGTTACGTTTTCGGTCGAGAATACCGCCCTGCTCTGGGATCTGACAACCGGCAAAGTGCTGTCCAAGTTGCCCCACGCCGAACGGCCGATCAGCGGAGCGTTCAGCCCCGATGGACGTTGGCTGGCGACCGGTTCGATCGGAAAGACCGTCTCTATCTGGCGCGCCGACGGTGGTCAACTCGAGGCACGCTTGGAACAGCCCCAGGGATGCGCCGGGTGGGTCCGTTTTTATGGCGACTCAAATCGGCTGCTCACCTCAGCTCAAAACGTCCAGGACTCTTCAGGATCGATGTTTATTTGGGACATCGCCGCCCGCCAGAGGATCGGGCTCGTGATGGAACATCGAGGATACATCTGGCAGGCAATTATCGATCGGCAGCAAACCGAGATCGTGTCGGCGAGCGAAGATGGAACGATCCGGCGTTGGAACGCCGACCGGGGCACTCCGATTGGCACGCCGCTCGTCCATTCCGGCCCCGTGAAACAGGTGCAACTGACACCCGACGGTCATTCCATTCTCGGAATCACCAAGGCGGGAAGTGTCGCCGTCTGGGACAACCGAACGGGGCTCTCGCGAGACGTTCGGTTCGACCACGGATCCCCAGTATCAGACGCTCGACTCAGCCCCGACGGCACGCTCTTGGCGACTGCCGGAGTCGACGGTCGCACACGCTGGTGGCTATGGCATTCGGGCCGAGAAGCAGGGCCGCCGGTGCGGCAAGGCGCGTACGTATCGGTGGTCCGATTTGCGGCCGACAGCCGGCACCTTCTGGTGGCCGGCGCGGACGCGACGATCCGTCTCTGGGACTTGGCAGGCAAAATGCCCGCATCTCAGGAGTTGGTGCACGAAAAGGAGATCACCCGCTGCCAATTCAGTCCCGACGGAAGGCAAGTACTTTCGACCAGTCGTGACGCGACGGCGCGTCTTTGGGATGCACTTTCCGGCAAACCATTGCGGAAGCCGCTGGAACACCCGAACGTCGTTACCGATGGATGGTTCACGACAGATGGACAAAAAATTGTCACCTCTTCCCTGGATGGCGTCATCCGTGTCTGGACCGTCGCGACGGGCCGGCGACTGGATCAGGACAAGATGAAACAAGAAGATCTCACCGTGCGGATCGCACTCAGCCCGAATGGGAACCAGGTTGCGGCCGCTGATGGAAGCGGAGCGGTTGACGTCTGGAATTTAGTCACTTTCGATCACTTGTATCGACTCCCTCACGCTCGGCAGGTTCGCTCAATCGCCTTCTCGCCGGATAGCCGATTGATCGCGACGGCTAGCCTCGACAAGACGGCACGCCTCTGGTCCGCAGAAAACGGTGTTCCGGTCGGGGATCCGCTACGACATAAGGGCGGAGTGACAAGGTGCCGTTTCAGTCCGAATGGCCGTTTGTTGGCAACTTGCTCGGAGGATCACGATGTCCGACTTTGGGATGTGAACACCGGGACGCTCGTCGTTGCCCCCTTTCACAACCGAGCCACGCAGTCTGCGGCCGTCTTCCATCCCGACGGCCACTTGCTGGCTGGCGGGGGCTATGCGGGTCAGGCCTGGCTCCGCCCGATTCGGTCGCCAAACCGGCCACGCTGGACTCGCCACCGGGTCGGAACGTCGGTCCGCGAACTGGATTTCTCGCCCGATGGACGCTGGCTGGCCATCGGGTACGGAACAGCCAAGGGCAAAGCCTCGAAAGCGATGCTCGACAGCGCGCAGATCTGGAGTGTAGCGACGGGATCGCCCGTCACGCCTCCCCTATTGCACGGTGCGCCCCTATCAAAGCGAGCGACGGTCAATTACATTCAGTTTCACCCGGACGGATCAGCCCTGATATCGGGTGGCGATGATGGCCGAGTGCGTGTGTGGTTCCTGCCAACTCGGAAAGAGCCCGGAGACCAACTGATGGCCTTGGTTGAGTTGCTCTCCAGTTATACGATCGATTCTCAGTTCAATCACGTACCGGTGCCGGCGGAACGACTGGAGACGATCTGGAGCGAGTTGAAGCGGAGCCTGCCCGAGATGTTCAACGTCACGCCTGAGGAAACAATCGCCTGGGATCGATGGAAGCAGGCGGTGCGGGAGTCGAACAGGCCGGTCGCCGTCAATAACCTGACGGACCAATGAGCACTCTTGGAGAACCGATAAGCAAGTGGTTGATCCGTCTGCGCTGGCCGATGCTGGCGGCCGCTGCACTCTTCCTGATCGCTGCGTGGCAACCAAGTTCGCGTGTCGATTTCGATCGCTCGATCGAAAACATGTTTTCCGCAGACGACCCCTTGCTCGTCTCGTACCGCAGGTTGAAAGAGCGGTTCGGCGGCAACGAGATCGTACTGGCCGCATACCGTGACGACCACCTGCTCGACCCTGAAGGCGCCGGCATCCGGCAACTCGCATCCGTCAGCCGTGAGCTGAACGCGGTCGACGGCGTTCGGGACGTCTTGAGCCTGGCGGAAGTTAGTCGAGCATTGGAGACGATTCACCCGCTCAAACAGCTTCTGGATAAGGATGGAGCACCGGCAATCCTGGATCCAGAGAGCCGGTTGGCCGAAGCCTATCGAGAGTTGTTTGTCGGGTACACGCACGATCGTCAGGGACGTACGGCGACCCTGGTCTGCATGTTGGAGCCCGAACGCGATACGGAAGTGCCTCGACGGCAGACCATCGACAAGATTCGTTCGGTGGTTCAACGAAAGAGACTCGGGATGATCGCCGGAGAGCCGGTGATGGTAATCGACGGGTTTCGGTACGTGGAACAGGACGGTCGGCGACTCGGACGTTCGACAACCGTCTTGTTGGCCATTGCCATCGTTCTGTTCTTTCGCAGCTTGCGATGGGTTGTCATTCCGATCGCCGTCGTTCAATTATCTCTGATACTGACACGCGCCACGCTCACCTGGTCGGGGATTCGGTTGAGCATGGTCAGTTCGATGTTAACGGCCATCGTGACGGTGGTCGGCGTGGCAACGGTCGTCCATGTCATCATTCGCTTCCGCCAGGCACGCCGCGACGGACTCGATCAACAGGCAGCCTTCCAGCGGGCCGCGGCGATCGTCGCCGTACCCGTATTCTGGGCCTGTTTGACCGACGCCGTCGGCTTCCTGGCGCTTTCGAAGGCCAGTGTTGGACCCGTCCATGATTTCGGGATCATGACGGCCATCGGCTGCATCTGTGTTTTGTCGAGTGTGGTGCTGGTCGTTCCCGGCTTGGCGCTATGGGGTCATTTCGATATCGATCCGCATCGGGCATGGGGCGAGCAGCGAATCGGCTTGGGTCTGGATCGTCTGATTCGAGCCATTGATGCGCATCCGAAGAGCCTGTCGGCCGTGCTGATGGTGATCGCTTCGGTGGCGACCGCCGGGCTTTTTCGACTGGATGTCGAAACGGACTTCACCCGTAACTTCCGCCGCCACTCACCGATTGTCTCTTCGTACCGGTTCATCGAAGAGCAGCTTGGCGGAGCAGGCGTTTGGGATATCGTCATTCCGTCGCCGGCCACTCTGAGCGAATCCTACGTGAATCGCGTTCGGAAAATGGAGGAGGAGCTTCGACGCATTCGAGTTGCCGATCGGCACGGGCGGCAGGTGCCCGGTTTGACCAAGGTATTGAGCCTGGTCGACGGTGTCGATGCCTCGGCGGT
This sequence comes from uncultured Pirellulaceae bacterium, assembly GCA_964395615.1. Taxonomy (GTDB): domain Bacteria; phylum Planctomycetota; class Planctomycetia; order Pirellulales; family Pirellulaceae; genus CAYNDU01. Next base: position 3,799 of record CAYNDU010000079.1, read on the forward strand.
CAACCCTCTGCTGGCACGCATACCGCCTGAACTCCGAGCGCGCGCCATGGCCGCGACGATGCCCAGCTTCATGGCGGCCCTGCGAGCGCAGAATGTTCAACCGGGCGACAGAAACTACCTTCGGATCATGCTACGGGCGCCCGAACAACGATCGGCCGGTATCAAGACCAGGGTGATCCACGAGGTCGAACGAGTGGTTAGGCGGCATTTTCCTTCTACCGAATCAGGTTCGGCGGCCGAGGTCACGGGCTTTTACGTGTTGCTGACTAACCTGATCACGAGCGTGTTACGGGACCAGTGGATCTGTTTCGCAATCGCCACGCTGGGCGTTGGCCTGATGATGGCGCTCGCCTTTCGCAGCCCTACCTTGGCGCTCATCGCCCTGGTACCCAACATACTACCGGTGGTCGTCGTGTTGGGGTCCATGGGATGGCTGGGCTGGAAGATCAACTTGGGCGCGGCGATGATCGCCGCGGTGTCGATGGGTCTGAGCGTCGACAGTTCGATTCACTACATCTGCTCATACCAACGTGCTAGACAAGAGGGCATGTCGGTGCGCGAAGCGTTAGATGATGTCCAACAATCGGTAGGCCGCGCGGTTGTGTTTTCCACCATGGCGCTCGTGGTGGGATTTCTGGCGCTCTGCCTCAGCCAGTTTGTCCCGACCATTTACTTTGGCTGCCTCGTTTCCTTGGCAATGTTGGGTGGCCTGATAGGCAATTTGGTGATCCTGCCTCTGCTGCTAGCGCTGGGGGAAGGTTCGCCGGAAGGGAATACCACGAAGGACACGAAGAGCACGAAGGATGGAATTCGACGATCTTTCTAATCGCGTGATCGGATGTGCGATCGAGCTTACATGGTAGCCGTTCACGGCCAAAGGCCGTGAACCGGCACCTTTTGCCGGAACGGCCCGAAGGGTGCTTCGCACAAAAGAGTCCTCCCTTTCTTTTGCGTCACTGTTGCAGTGCAAACAGAATGACATTCGCCCCGATCTTCGCGGCGTCCGTACGGATGTACCCTTTGCATTCGAGTGACGCGTTACTTTCCAAAGCGCAGCTCAAGTCGTTCGGCGAAAATACGACGGCCAGTCGACCGTCGACGGTCAGTCCTTCGAGCAGCGGCGAGACCTGCGATCGTCGGGTTTCGAGCGGATCATCGGCTCGGCGCACCTGGGGATCATTCAGCGTGACACGCTGCAAAGAGAATCCTCCGAACGTCTCTGAAAACAGCGGATGATTCAGAGGAATTCTCTCCAGTTTCTGTCCGGGAAAGACGGTTGCCAGTTCGCGACGCAGGGCAGAGGCAAATTGGGGTGACGCGCAGATCGCGTCGCCGAACAGGAATCCACCGTTTTCGATGTAGTCGGCCAGCGCCTTACGTTCCACGTCGGTCCAGCGAAAACTCCGACGCCCGTGGATGAAGAGGACCGGGTATTCGTAGAGCGTCTCCGAGGTGGGGACCAGAACCCGATGTTCCGTCAAGGCGCGCAATTCAACTTTTTCGCGGGCAAATCGCAACAGGTTGGCCAGCGCATTGGGCGCATCGTCGCTGCCGCCCGAATGAGCCAGTTTTGGGATAATCAACACGCCCCGGGCACCACTGCCGGGCGCCGCCGCGGATTGCGCAATGCTCGGCCGTTGGAGCTTCTCTTTCAGGACGCGGTTCGTCGCGTAGGCCACGACGTTCTGGCCGATCTGAATACAGGCTTGAACTTCTTTACGTACGGCCTCCGGCAAGCTGGTTTCTCGCCCTTCCTGACTCAACTCCCAATAACAGCTTAACGTCCGAGGACAGTAGACGACACTGGTGCGACAACATGCATCGATGCCGTATAGAGGTCTCAAGTGGTCGGGATCGACCTTCCCCTCGGCATACCAAACCGCATGATCGGGCGGCAACAAACGCAGCTTGGCATCGGGGAACATAACCCGCATCAGCGCGCGAAATGAACGATCGAATTCCCGACCATTACAGCCATCTCCATCACACGCTTCAGCGAAGATGAATCCACCTTGTTCGATGTACTTCTTCAGGCGATCTCGCTGCTGGCGATTCAGTTCGAGTGCCTGCTTTCCTGAAAGAAACAACACGGGGCTCTCCAACAGGTCCTGCACATCGGCCGTGTCCAGATCGACCGTCTGCCACGTCAGTTCTCGTTTCCAGCTCTGTTCGACGTGGCGAGTCAAGTTGGGTACGCCTCCCGAATGCACATCCCAATCCTCACTCGCGCCGCGCCGCGCCTTGGCAATCACGACCGGACGGCGTCCTTTTGAGAGAAACAGGAGCGCCAGCGAAGTGGCGATGATCGGGTTACTTTCGGCATGCCCGATCCCTCGCCAGTAGCCGTTAAAATCGTCCTGTTCGCGGACCAGAAGCTCCGCACCTTCACGGTACCAGTCGTGATTGCCGATAAATCGGCGCCCGGTCAGACGGCCGACCCGCTCCAGGGCGTAAAGGTAATAGAGCAACCAGCCCTGGTCGCCCGGGTTTCGCCTAACCGAGAAATGTCTCCCCAACCAATTCAGCCCACGCTCGATGTGATTCTGACCTTCCGATTGACCGCAACAGTGAACCTTCTGTCCAACCACCTGCGCTCGGCCCGAAGTCAATTGACCGGCAGCAATCACAAGCGAAGCAACACCGGCACACGTCATGCTGCCGGTCGAGTTTTGAGCAGGATAATAGCCCCACGAACCATCGGGCTTTTGGGTCGTTCGCCAATAGTCCAGTGACAGCCTCCACGTACTCGGCGCGACCTTGACTCCGACTCGTTCGGCCTCGTTGAGTGCCAGCAGCGCGAACTGCGTATTGGAATTATCGCCGCTGCCGAGCTTGGACGAGTAGGGCCACGTACCGGTACGGCCGAATTGCTTCCCACGGGCGCCGGCCAGCTGCATGGCCTCGAGCCACTTGACGTTCGTGCGAATCCGGCTGCGATCGCGGACCGGATCGGCCGCGCAGAACACCATCGTCCTCAGGGCGACTGAATAGGTTCGCTCCGGCCGCTCAAAACCGCGCAAGTAGTTGAGTGCTTTCTGAACCGAGGGGTCGTTTTTCGGCACGCCGGCGTTAAGAAGTGCCAGGGTGCAGAGTGCGGACAGGCCACCGGGCTGGAGCGGGTGTTCCGGCCAGTTCCCGCGCGACGGATCCTGCTGGGACTTCAGGAACGCCACTCCTCGAGTGATCGCGGTTGTCACGTCACGGTCGGAAACTTCGGCCACCCCAGGCGTCACGACCGTCACCACCACCAACGCCGACACTGCGATGACCGATAAACGGTGCCGCATCGTCTGATCCTCCACCCTCGAGTTGTCCCGTTCACCATAAATATCTTACGATTCAAGGGTTAGGGCGGCAACAGAAATCCCCGTCCATTGCTGGCACCTGGTACCCCCGCTAGAATCAAGGACCCGCGATGAGCGGTCGATCGCAATGCGATTCGCGGATCACCGTGACGCCGTTTGCAACTGGACCACCGATGAGCGAGAAGGATCGACGTGTCTACGAAACAACGCAGCTTGGGTGAAGTCCTTCAGGAATTCAGTCAACATCGCCAGGTGATGCAACAGGAGTTGCAGAAGGTGATTGTCGGTCAGACCGATGTCATCGAGCAGTTGTTTGCCGCCGTCTTTACTCGTGGACACTGCCTGCTCGAGGGTGTTCCCGGCCTGGCCAAGACCTTGATGGTCAGCACGCTGGCCAGGATCCTTGACGTCGGCTTCAAGCGAATCCAGTTCACGCCCGATCTCATGCCCTCGGATATCACGGGCACCAATGTTTTGGAGGAGGACGAGCGAGGGAAACGCTCGTTCCGGTTCATGGAGGGACCGATCTTCACGAATATACTGCTGGCAGACGAGATTAACCGGACACCGCCCAAGACGCAGGCGGCGCTGCTGCAGGCCATGCAGGAACGGGAAGTGTCGGTGGGTCGCACGACGTTTGAGCTGCCCAATCCGTTCTTCACGATTGCCACTCAGAACCCGATCGAGCAGGAGGGAACGTATCCACTCCCCGAGGCCCAACTCGACCGGTTCATGTTCAATATCCAGGTCGGCTATCCGGCGGCGGATGAAGAAGAGCGGATATTGGCCAGCGGGACTCGGAACGAAAAAGTCGAGGTGCGCAAGGTCCTGTCGGGCCGCGCCATCGTCAATCTGCAGAAGCTGGTCAGTTCGGTCGCGGTCAGTGAGTTCGTCATTCAGTATGCATCTCGCCTGGTTCGAGCAACACGCCCCAAGGACGAATCGGCTCCGGAATTTGTGCGGGAATTCGTGGACTGGGGAGCGGGCCCGCGGGCCGGACTGTTCCTGATTAACGGCGGCAAGGCCCTTGCGGCCATGGATGGTCGATTCTCGGTCGCAATTGACGATCTGCGCCGAATCGCCATCCCCGTGTTGCGACACCGAGTGAGCACGAACTTTCAGGCGCAAGCCGAGGGGATGAGTACGGAGGACATCATTGTCAAGTTATTGCACGAAGTTCCGGAACCAGAAGTTCCCAAGTTTGCCGAACCACCGAAACGACGTAGTTGACGGTACGGTCCACCACCGCGACCGACCCGGTTCCGCCGGTCATCCATGAGTTGCAAGACCGCGCACTTCGATCGGAAGGCCCTCATTCCGGCGCAAAAGGCCCCCGCATGTCGTCCGTAGAGAAGTACCTGAAACCGGAAGTCATCAACCAGATCAAGCGGCTCGACCTGCGCGCTCAATTCGTCGTGCGTGGCTTTCTTCAAGGCTTGCACGCCAGCCCTTTTCAGGGTTTTTCGGTCGAGTTCAGTGAGCATCGAAAGTACAGTTCGGGCGACGATCCCAAGGACATCGACTGGTTGGTCTACGCCAAAACCGACAAGTTCTACGTAAAGAAGTTCGAGGCCGAGACAAACATCACCGGCTATTTGATTATGGATCTGAGCCGATCGATGGGTTACACGTATCGCCAGACGCTATCGAAATTCGATTATGCAATCTGTCTGGCCGCCTCGCTCTGTTACCTGATGATTCATCAGCAGGATCCGGTCGGGCTGATTACTTTTGACGAGAAGATCCGGCATAGTCTTCCACCGCGGTCCAAGCGAACCCAACTCGGTCATGTTCTGTCCCAACTCTCCCGATTGCAACCTGAGGGCGAGACGGATCTGGCGCACAGTCTGGCTCAAGTTGCGGCCATGCTGCGCCACCGCAGCTTGTTGATGATTTTTTCTGATTTATTGGTCGATACCGAGCCGGTCGTTCGGGCACTCCGTCAATTACGGCACGGTGGGCACGACCTGATTCTCTTCCACGTGTTGGATGAAGCGGAGGTCAGTTTTCCTTTTGGCGGGATGCTGGAACTTGAAGACCCGGAGACCCACGACAAGATCCAGCTGGACGCGAGTCATTTCCGATCGGACTATCGTGACGAGGTCACGTCGTTTCGAGAGACGTATCGGCGCGAGTGTTTTCAGAGCGGGATCGACTATGTGCCGTTGGATACGAGTATGCCTTTCGACAAGGCGTTGTTGGAGTATTTGATCAGCCGGCGATCGCGCTGTTAGAGCGCTTCGCACGAGCAGCCGGAGGGCAGCAGGACGCCGGTACCCGCAGCGAGGTCGCGGGAAGAAGATGGTAAACTGATGGCATTTGTGAATCTCTCGCTGCTGCTGGGAACCGCGTTGATCGGCGTGCCGATCGCGCTCCACCTGGTCATGCGTCAGAAACCGAAGCAGCTGGTATTTCCGGCAATTCGGTTTATTCAAAAACGCCATGAAACCAACCGGCGGACGCTTCGCCTGAGACATTTCCTGCTGCTGTTGCTCCGTTGTCTCTTGATCGCCTTCTGCGCGCTCGCGCTCGCTCGGCCCAGTGTCAACTCGAACCAGCTCGGCAACTGGCTCGTCATCGCCGCCCTGTCGGCGTTCCTTGTTCTCCTGGGTGTCTTGATGACGGCCGCGATTCTCAGCCGTCGAGGTCGACTCACGAACGGCTGCCTGGCGGCGGTGATGTTGATCACGCTGGCCGCATGGATCACGATGCTGGTCACGACACTGGGGCAAGACGAGCCGGCGCCGGCGGGAGATCGTGAAGCACCGGTGGCCGCCGTGATGGTGATCGATTCTTCACCTCGCATGCAGTATCGGTATGAGAACCACTCGCGTGTGGAAATTGCTCAGGATACGGCCGATTGGATGATTCGTCAGTTGCCTCCCGACAGCCAGGTCGGCGTCCTGGACAGTCGAGCGATTTCGCCCGTTTTTTCCATCGACAATGCCGCGGCTCGCAAGATGTTACAGCGCGTCCGTACGGCCTTCGCTCCCCAACCACTGGACCAATTGGTGCTCGCCGCATTGCAGCTGGTCGAGGAAAGTGACATTCCTCGCAAGGAAATCTACCTCTTTACCGACTTGACCGTCGGCGCCTGGCAGATCGATGATCGGCAGCAGCTGACCAGTCGCCTGGAAGAAGCGAAGGACGTCGCCATCTACCTGATCGACGTTGGGATAGAAGAACCGGCTAACTTTGCGCTTGAACCGCTGCAACTGGGTAGCCAGTCGCTTCCCAAGAACGACTCGCTGGACGTCACAACATCCATCTCATGCGTTGGTCCGGGCGGGAAACGGACCGTCGAGTTACTGCTGGAGGATTTCGACCCGACGTTGCCGGTGGAACGGGACGGCAAAATCGTTCTTCCCGAGTCGAGAGTTGTTGACCGCCGTGAAGTGGAGTTAACGAAAGACGGATCGGAGCGATTGGAGTTTCGGCTTCCGGCACTCACCGAGGGCATTCGGCAGGGGCAACTGCGGATCATCGGTCAGGACGGACTGGCCGTCGACGACCACCGGACCTTCACGGTACGGGTTCGAGAGCCCTGGCGGGTCCTGGTCGCTGCGCCAAGTGAAGTGAATACGTCGGCCTTTGTCGAAGCCATCTCTCCGTCCGAGTTTCGCCTTGAGGGTCGGGCCCCGTTCGAGTGCGTGCTGGTCGATCCCGAGGAGTTGCCCGATCGGACACTGACGGAGTACTCGGCAGTCGTGCTGCTCGACCCACCGCCCCTGAGCGAAAGCGCCTGGAATCACCTGGCGACTTACCTGCGCGATGGTGGCAGCCTTGCGATGTTTCTCGGGCCGCAAGCGGTCAGCCGCGAGGCATTCTCAGCAAACGGCGCAGCCGAACTGTTGCCCGGGAAACTGGGCTACCAGTACCGGGTGCCGGGCCGGGGAGTCTACTTGGCTCCACACAGCTACGAGCACCCGATCCTGCAGCCGTTTCGGGCGATTGCGACGTCCGTTCCGTGGGATCAGTTTCCCGTGTTTCGCCACTGGAGCTTGACCGAATTGTCGCCCGATGCGCACGTGCTGCTGCGATACGGAAATGATCAGGCGGCGATCGTGGAACGGATGGTGGGACAGGGAATCGTGATAACCATGACGACGCCCATTTCGGAACTCGATCAACCGGTCGGCCGACAATCGTGGAACGAACTGGCGAGTCCCGACGGTTGGCCACGATTTGTGCTCGTAAACCAGATCGCTCGCTACTTGACCGGACAGGACTCCGAGAGGTTCAACTACGAATCCGGCCAGTTGGTCACGCTCGACAATTCAGACGACCAGTATCCCCGTCGGTATGTCTTGTTCAGTCCGTCCGGCGAGAGTCGGATCGTGCAGGCCCGCGACAGAAGGCTCGTTGTCAAGACGACTGACGAGCCGGGCGCCTATCGGCTGAAGGGAAACAGCACCGAACCACTCCTTCGCGGTTATTCGATTTCATTGCCTTCCGGCGCCAGCCGTCTGGATCGCGTCGAGACGACACAACTGGACGAGTGCCTCGGCAAAGAACGATATCAGCTCGCTCGACAAAGAGACCAGATCATTCGGGTCCAGGGCCGGCAGCGTTCGGGCCAGGAGTTCTACCCCCTGCTGATCCTGCTCTTGGCAGTGACGTTCTTGATGGAACATGTGTTTTCCAACCGTTTTTACCGTGATACCGAACCGGTGGCACGATGATGAATTGGACCCTGGATCCCATACTGAACAGCTACCTGGTGGTCATCCTGCTGGCGGCGGCCCTGGCGTTACCGTTGTTCACTCGATCGGGTATTCGGGAATTGACTACGAGCCGACAACGCGCGTTGCTGGTTCTGCGAGGTTTGGCCACGGCCCTGATCTTGCTCTTCTTGCTCCGACCAGCCCATTTGAGCGACCGGACTCGCCGACAATCGGCGGCCTTGATCGTGATGTTCGATCAGAGTCGCAGCATGCAACTACCGAATGCCACCGACACCGTATCGCGCTGGGAAGCTCAACAACGAACGCTGCAGGGAATCGAGTCGATCTTGCGCCGACTGGACAAGCCGTTGGATATTTCCGTCTATCCTTACGATTCGATGATCCACGAGTCTGCCTGGCAGAACTCGCAACTGGTACTTCCCAAAACGGCAACCGGTGATGAAACGGATCTTGGGACAAGTCTGCATGCGTCTCTGGACAAAGAACGAGGCAAACGAGTCGTCGCCGTTGTGTTACTCGGTGATGGAACGCAAACCGCGTACCAACCAAGCGTCGAAGTGATGGAAGCAGGTCGGGAGTTGGGCAATCTGGGATACCCACTCTACAGTGTCACCTACGGCCCGGCAGGCGACAACGTTCAGTCGCGCGACGTGGCGGTCGAGAACTTGCCCGAGCAATACACGGTGTTTGTCAAGAACGAACTGAACGTTCGAGGACTCGTTCGAGTGCGCGGATACGTCAACAAGAAGATTCCGGTACAGCTGACGATCACCGACGGGGCCGGCAAGCAGCAGGTGATCGGACCGATTGAGTTGCGGTCGGTCAAGGACAACGAACAGCTGGACGTCAAACTGACCCACATCCCTAAAACGCCCGGGCAATATCGCTTGACCTTGGAAGCGGCCGAGCAGCCGGGCGAAACGGTCACCAAGAACAATCGACTCACGGCATTCCTGACGGTATTGGAAGGCGGCTTGCGCGTGCTCTACCTGGAAGGTGAACCGCGACAGGAACAGAAGTTCATCCGCTGGGCGCTCGACTCGTCCACCGATATCGACTTGGATTTTCGCTGGGTTCCGCGCCGGCTGCGTTCCAAATGGCCGGTCGACTTGTCGTCCGTTTGGAATCGTCCGGAATACGACGTCTACTTGCTGGGTGACCTGGACAGTACGGCACTCGGAGCGGAGAACCTCAAACAGCTGGCTGCACAGATCGAAGCGGGCAAGGGCCTGGCCGCCCTGGGCGGGTATCACAGCTTCGGACCCGGCGGCTATCGCGGCACACCGCTGGCAGACGTGCTGCCGATCGAAATGGACCGATTTGCGCGGCAGTCGTTTGACCAACCCGATCAAGAACGATGGCAGGTGGCCGGGCCCTTGGCCATACTGCCAACGCGCAGGCACCCGGTCACGCAACTCGGATCGGACGAAGAAAATGGGTCCATCTGGCAGCGTCTCAAACCGCTCAAAGGTGCGAATCGCTGGACGGGCCCCAAGCCGGCGCCGGGCGTACAGCTACTGGCCGCCAACCCCGATCGATCGGTCCCGTTGATGATTGCCGGGCCCTATGGGGCCGGGCGCGTGTTAGCATTTGCAGGTGACTCGACCTGGCAATGGTGGCGGCAGGGGGAGCGGACGTTGCACAAACGCTTTTGGCGACAAGTGGTCCTCTGGCTGGCCCGCCGCGACGACCTCACCCGTCATGACGTCTGGGTCGATTTGCCGCAGCGCCGGTTTCCGGCGGGTAGCCAGGTCACGTTGACTGCCGGCGTCCGAACGGCCATGGGCGACGTCGTGCGAACTGCGAATCTGTCCGCCATCTTTGTCGATCCACAAGGAAATTCCACTCCACTAAAACTGACGCGAAGACAGGATGATTTCGCCGGCGCGATTGATCGAGTCACTGTGCCTGGCGACTGCCGAATCGATGTCACGGCACAATCAGCGACAGGCCAGCCCATGGGGACCACGTCGGCTCACTTTGAAGTCATGGATCAGGACGTGGAATTGAGCAATGCGGCGGCCGACCCGGACCAGATGCGACGGCTCGCGGAATTGACACGGGAAGCCGGCGGCCGAGCCTTGGCGACGGAACAACTGGAACCCCTGCTGCAGGACATCTTCCGCCACCCGCCCGAGCTCGAAGAGCGCGGGACGGTCAAGTGGCCACT
>CAYNDU010000080.1:0-2901 GCA_964395615.1 uncultured Pirellulaceae bacterium
GGCACGGGAAACTGAGCGGGAGCCAAACGAATGAGCATCATTACCTCGGTCCATGGACGCCAGATACTCGATAGCCGCGGAAACCCTACCGTGGAAGTAGAGGTTACACTTTCCGATGGATCGGCCGGCCGAGCGGCGGTTCCCAGCGGGGCCAGCACGGGCGTGCACGAGGCCTGGGAGTTGCGGGACGGCGATACGTCGGCCTATCTGGGCAAAGGAGTGACGCAGGCGGTGGACCACGTAAATTCGACGGTCGCCGATTGCCTGATCGGGATGGACGCGATGGAGCAGACGACCGTGGATCAGTCCATGATCGAACTGGATGGCACGCCCAACAAGAAGAACCTGGGGGCGAACGCGATTCTGGGCGCCTCATTGGCCGTGGCCAAGGCAGCGGCACACTATACCGAGCAGCCACTTTATCGGTACCTGGGTGGCGTCGGCGCTCGCCTGCTGCCCGCCCCGATGATGAACATCCTCAATGGTGGCGAGCATGCGGATAACTCCGTGGATGTGCAGGAGTTCATGGTGATGCCGCTCGGATTCGACTGTTTTTCCGATGCGCTTCGGTGCGGGGTGGAAGTATTCCACCATCTCAAGAAAGTCCTGCAAGCGAGAAACCTGAACACGTCGGTTGGCGATGAAGGCGGTTTCGCACCCGATTTGGGCAGCAACGCCGAGGCGTTAGATCGAATCCTCGAGGCCATTGAGAATGCCGGCTACCGACCTGGAGAACAGGCCTACATCGCCCTCGATATCGCGGCCAACGAACTCTACTGCCCGAAAGAAAACGTCTACCAGATGGACGGGCGCAAGATGGACGCCGCTGAACTCACCGAATTGCTGAGCGGCTGGGTGGACAAGTATCCAATCTTCTCGATCGAGGATGGGCTAAGCGAGGACGATTGGGACGGCTGGAAGATCATGACGGATGCTCTGAAGGATCGCATTCAACTGGTGGGCGACGACTTGTTCGTTACCAATACCGAGCGACTGCAGCGGGGCATCGATCAGGGGATCAGCAATAGTATTCTGATCAAGGTCAACCAGATCGGCACGCTGACCGAGACCGTCGAGGCCATTCGACTTGCCCAGCGCAACGACTACACGACCGTTACCAGCCACCGCAGTGGAGAGACGGAAGATACAACGATCGCGGACCTGGCGGTGGCCCTGGAGACCGGTCAGATAAAGACTGGTTCTGCCTCGCGTACCGACCGCATTGCAAAGTACAATCAGCTACTGCGGATTGAAGAGGACCTCGGCTCCGCTGCCTTGTACAACGGACCGCAACTGAAACCTCAAAATGGTTAGAGCTTCATGACCTGGATTGTCGAGGAACCGGTCTACATCGCGATTCTCGGTGTGATCACGGTGCTGATCTGTGGTTTCGGTTGGCTTCAGACCGGGTATCGTCAGTTTGCGTATGCGGTGGTCGGCGCCGTCATTGCCACCGTACTCCTCTTGTTGGTTGAGCAATGGGTCGAGACCGAACGAGAAGGCATCGAGAGTGCCCTGCGCAGAATGGCTCAGGATGTGGAACGAAACGACCTGCCCGCCGTGCTGTCAGATATCGCCCAATCGGCAGCGAAAACTCGACGGACGGCCGAATCTGAATTCCCCCGTTACCGCTTTACGCGCGTGTCGATCAAGCACAATCTGACCATCACGATCGATCGAGAACAGCAGCCGCCTAAGGCCAAAGCGACATTCAATGTCGTTGTCGACGGATCGGAGTTGAGCACGAACATGACGTTCCACGTGCCCCGTTATGTCGAGCTTACTTTGGTCAACGAGGGTTCCAAATGGAAGGTTTCCGCCTACCATCACGAGGAGCCTCACCTGGGACTCGGCCCTCGAAAAGAGTCCCGTTGACACGAACCGCGGCCGACCGCGGCACGGGTCCGCCCCTACCTCGGTAATCCTATGTCACTGCGGAGACCAGGTCGATTTCCTCACTTCACGCGATGCGACGACCGCTTCACCCACCGACGCCGTGTCCCTGTGGCTCGGTGTCCAATAACCGAAGCAAGAAAGAAAGAGGCACTTAGCCGATAGGTAGCCGATATCCGTTCACGGCCTTTGGTCGTGAACGGTTACGCCGATAGACGACGGGTGCTACGCACGACCGCCGCGCTGCCCTGCTGCACGTCCTCCTGGTGCTGGCGGATTTGCGCCGGGTGGATTCGCGCCGGGCGGATTCGCACCAGGTGCGTTCGCCCCGCGACGACGCGTCGGAGACTGAGGTCGTCGAGTCCGCGCGGGGCCCGATCGGTTTGAGCGTGAGTAGGGAGCGTAGTTCCCATCGTAATAGGGCGGCGGTTGCTGTCGTTGATAGGGGCCCGAGCGACCGGACGGATAGCGGTTGGGCACCCCGTGCCCCGGTCCATAGCCGCCATAGGGAGTCGCGAACGGGTAGTTGTACGGGCTGCCAAGCCCAGCGTAAGGGGCTCCCCAGGCCTGATAGGGTACGGAATACGGCCGGTACGGGAACCGCCACTCGCCGTACGGCCGCACGGGCCGTCCCCATTGCTCGACGACATGCATGTGGTCCGCGCTGCCGGCAACCTGGATGCTGCTTCGTGTTTGTCGGTAGACGCTGCGCGTGTAATCAGGTTGGGCAACGGTATAGACCGGGCCAATCTGCTGGTATTGGGTCACGCGCGCACCCGACTGGGGATCATGCGTGAAATACGACGGGGCGGTGATCCAATCGGCAGCCAGACTCGGGCCGGACGCTTCCGATCCCAAGAGACAGGCGGACAGAAGGCCGAGCAGAAGCAAACGCGTCACTGGCCACCCTGGGTACAGGGGCTTCCCTGGGTACAGGGGCTTCCCTGGGTACAGGGACCATCCGGGATGCTGGGGCCGCACGCCGGGTGGGCGACCCGTTCGAAGGTT
>CAYNDU010000080.1:3001-13772 GCA_964395615.1 uncultured Pirellulaceae bacterium
GGGACCATCCGGGATGCTGGGGCCGCACGCCGGGTGGGCGACCCGTTCGAAGGTTGGCTTTGGTTCGATACATGGGGAGTTCGCCTTGCCAGGAATTTGAAAAAAGGAGTCGTCAGGTCGATTCCATTCCCAATGCAAACGCACCCCCGTGTGTTCGCTTGCCCGTCGAATCGCTAATAGTCGATTCGCTAATAGTCGATTCGCTAATGTTCGGGCGGTACCTTCGGTTCCAGTTGACGAGCGGCCTATCTGGCCGGTTTCTCGACCATCAACTGCTTGGTCTGCGCGTCGTAGACGTATCGTTGTCCGGCCGGAAGTTCGGGAAGCTGAATATGATTCGGCTTGATCACTTCCTTCATGAACTGCTCGTGCGACTTTGGCCCACGACCGTTGGTCGCTTCATACAAGCTGAGCGCCTGCGGTATTTGCACTTCGAAGACGAGACGTTCTCGAGTTCGAAAAAGGGTGCGAGCCGGGACGACCAGCATTGGCATTCCTTTCTCGTTGTCCAGCGACCGACCCTTCTTTCCAACTCCGACCTGTGCGCGGACCCGATCGACGCGATCCCCGGTTATCGCGGGCGTCGTCGGCTCATTGCGAACATCACGTGCGGCGCCCGGTGGTGGCGGCGGGGCCGGCGGCGGGGGCGGAGGCTCGAGAACATTCTTGAACCCGGTTTTTGCCGGCACCGCAGCCGTATCGGGCGACTCGCTGGTACACCCGGTACAGAGGCTGCATCCGACCAGCAGACATGCAACGCGTTTCATGATTCACGGCTCCCAATCTTTCTTCCGTTCACCCCACTCCGACGTTCGTTTCGGGCGACCCGAATTCCATGGGCCGTCCGGGCTACGAGGCCGGCCGACGGGCCCCTCGACAATCAGGGGCCGGATTCCACTTTCAGATCCCAGTCGCTCATGCTCTGCAAGGTGGCACGATGCGTCATATTGAATTGTAACGGCGTCAACGTAACATGTCCGTTCTGCAGTGCCGAGAGGTCCGATCCGGACTCATCGGGCCGTGCGTCAGGAGATGTGGAGGCCCAGTAATAAGTTCGGCCCTTCGGATCCTGCCGTTTGATAAACTGCTCGCCGTAACGCTTTACGCTCATTGGCACCACATGGATCGCGCCGGGCGAATGAACGGCGGCCGTTGGAATGTTCAAATTGTATAGTTGGGGACCGGACTCCTTCTTCTCGAGCACCTTTTCGATCACCTGCCGAGCAATTTTTGCGGCCGCATCAAAGTCAGCCTGCTCGTCATACTCCAAGGAAACGGCCATGCTGGTGATTCCAAAAAAGGCACCTTCGATGGCGGCGGCAACCGTGCCCGAGTAGAGCACATTGATTCCCGCATTCAGTCCACCGTTAATGCCGCTGATCACCAGATCGGGCCGCCGCTTACAAAACTCGAATACCCCGATTTTCACGCAGTCAGCCGGGCTCCCCTCAACGGCCCATCCGCGGTGCCGATCGCGCTTGAAGACTTCTTTACAGACCAACGGGCTCAAAAACGTGATGGAGTGCCCAACGCCACTTTGTTCGGTGGCCGGAGCCACTACGTTGACATGTCCGAGTTTGACCAGTTCCCGCTCCAACGCGGCCAGACCCGGAGCATAGATCCCATCATCATTGGTCAACAAGATTTCCATCGCGGCTCGCCCTTTCCTTGGCATCGGGTCCTTGGCATCGGGTCCTTTGGCGTCGGGATTTGGGCACCCGTCATCACCGTGCTGCTCGGCCCGCCATTGTGATTCTGCTCACTTTCGGTGGGCGATCATGTCGATCGCGGGCCGGGATGCACCTCTGTCCATCTTAGTTACGCGCCCCGGCCCGATCAATGTCGTGCTGATCGTAAAACCTTGTGGAATAGCGGATTACGCGCACGACACCACTCTATAGACGGGCCCTGAGCGACACAACCCGACCCAACGACACCCATTGGTGCGCGAGACTACTGGAGTGTCCCGGCGGGTGCCCCTATAATTCGTCCTTTGATCCCGATCGCCTTTGGCCGGGATCTTTTGCGTTTTATCCCCACCAGCGACACTCGACAAGCCGGTACTGCCTTCGACGATCGATCGAGGCACCGGGCAACGGGGCGCGTGCGGCAGGTGCCCGCGTGCGGCCGGCCGGTCAGCCGTCGAGCGAACGGGGGGGCCTTTTTCGGGAGCCAGGTATGGCCAAGAGTGACGGCGACCGTGCGATATTGACCGAAGATACGTGCCGGCAGCGCGTCCTGGTGTTGGACTTTGGATCGCAGTACGCCCAGTTGATCGCCCGACGAGTCCGCGAGCAGCACGTATTCTGTGAGATCGTGAGACACGACATAACGGTCGAACAGATCCAAGCGCATCGTCCGATGGGCCTGATCCTCTCGGGTGGACCGTCAAGTGTGTACGACGAGGACTCGCCGAAATGCGATCCGCGTTTGTTTGATATTGGGCTGCCCGTGCTTGGCATTTGTTACGGAATGCAACTCGCCTGCCAGACACTGGGTGGCCGCGTCGATAGCTCACAGACACGCGAATACGGCCCGGCCCGGTGCCGCATCACCGGGCCGTCGGACCTGTTCGACGGACTCCCGGAGGAGACCGACGTGTGGATGAGTCATGGCGACCAGGTGACGGGCGTGTCGGCTGAGTTCACGGGTCTTGCAGCGACGCCGACGTGCCCGATCGCCGCGGTTCGGCACGTCGAACGTCCTGTGTTCGGATTGCAGTTCCACCCCGAGGTAACGCACACGCCGTTGGGTGGCATGATTCTGCGGAACTTCGTGATTTCGATTTGCAAGTGTGACGGTACCTGGCGACTGGGCGATTTCGCTCGAGAGACGATCGCCCGCGTCCGCGAACAGGTAGGCGACGACCGTGTGATTTGCGGCCTGTCGGGCGGTGTCGATTCGTCGGTAACGGCCGCCTTGTTGTATCGGGCCATCGGGTCACAGTTATCTTGTATCCTGGTCGACAACGGGCTTTTGCGTAAAGACGAGAAGGCGACGGTGATCGCCGAGTTTACCAAGCACTTTCGTACCGATTTGCATGTCGTTCAGGCTGAGGAACGTTTTTTGAACGTCCTCTCCGGCGTGACCGATCCCCAGGAGAAGCGACGTCGCATCGGACATTGCTTCATAGATTGTTTTTCCGACGAGGCGGCGAAAGTTAAGGACGCTCGATTTCTGTCTCAAGGGACCTTGTATCCCGATGTGATTGAGAGCGGGGCCGCCGTGAACGGACCGGCCGCAACCATCAAGTTGCACCATAATGTAGGTGGTTTACCGGACGAACTGGGTTTTGAGTTGATCGAACCGTTGCGGGACTTATTCAAAGATGAAGTGCGTCGCTTGGGCCGCGAGTTGGATCTTCCTGAGGAGATGGTCTGGCGTCACCCGTTCCCCGGTCCAGGCCTTGCGGTCCGTTGCCTGGGAGAGGTGACCTCGGAGCGGTTGGCGGTCCTGCGCGATGCCGACGCGATCGTGGTCAACGAAATCACGTCGGCGGGCCTCTACCGGGAAACGTCGCAGGCGTTCGCAGTGTTGCTACCGGTACAGAGTGTCGGCGTGATGGGAGATGCACGAACGTACGAGAATGCCGTCGCCGTCCGCTGCGTGAATACCGACGACTTCATGACGGCCGACTGGACACGACTGCCTTACGAGGTGCTTGGCCGAATCGCCTCGCGCATTATCAACGAGGTGGCGGGCGTCAACCGGGTCTGCTACGACATCAGTTCGAAACCGCCGGCGACGATCGAGTGGGAGTAGGGCGGGCCCAACCACATGATACTCGGAGCCGGCCGTGAATCGGTTCTGCAATGGTCCGTTCGGCCGATAGGAAATCGGGCAACCAGCCACGTTCCGCAGTCACCACCAGGGAGCCGAGTCATTCTGGCGGCGTTGGATGATGCCGCGGAGGGAAGTGCAGAAAAAAAAGGGGCCAGGAACCAGTCGGGCGATTTGGTTCCTGGCACCCTGGCGGGCGAGAGTTCTTCCGCGGGGATCGCAAGAACTCCGAGGTGCAGTGGGTGCTGGCACCGATTGGGGTAAGCGGGGCGAGCCAGTGGATGTGCTCGTTACCCTTCTCGGCCAGCGGCGGGCACTTGGGGTGTACACGGATTGTGCCGATGATAGCAATCGGCAGGAGGCAATCCCTGCAACAATGATTTCCGTTGTCCACCCTACAACTGCTCGAGCCAGCAGGATTGCACCATTCGTCAAACTCCGTCCTTTTATACCAGACTAACAGACCGGTCACCGGACGAATCGAGATCATCCATGGGTAAGCAGTACATCTTCACCATTGCCGATCTGACAAAGAAATTCGGGACGTCAACGACGCTGGATGAGATCTGGCTGGCCTTTTACCCGGGCGCGAAGATCGGAGTGCTCGGTCGCAACGGAGCGGGCAAGAGTACGCTTTTGCGGATCATGGCTGGCGAGGACAACGAGTACGACGGGGAAGCCCGGCTGACCGACGGTTTCACTCGCGGCTATCTGCCGCAAGAGCCGCAGTTGGACGAACAACTCGACGTATGGGGCAATCTCCAACAGGCGGTGGCGCCTCGTCAGGCCGTCCTCGACCGGTTCGAGCAGGTAAGTGCCGAACTGGCCGAGCCGATGGACGAGGACCGGATGCAGCGGCTTTGCGACGAATTGGCTCGACTGCAGGACCGCATCGACGCCGAAACCTTGTGGGAGCTGGATCGGGAAGTCGAAGTCGCGATGGACGTCATGAACCTGCCGCCACGAGACGCGGATGTGCGGCGTTTGTCAGGTGGCGAGCGCCGCCGCGTGGCGCTCTGCAAGTTGCTTCTCAAACATCCGGACCTCCTGTTGCTGGACGAGCCGACCAATCATCTCGATGCCGAGGCGGTAGAGTGGCTGGAACATCACCTGGCGTCCTACACGGGAACCGTGGTGGCTGTCACGCACGACCGGTATTTTCTGGATAACGTAGCCGGCTGGATCCTGGAACTCGATCGAGGCCGAGGAATTCCCTGGGAGGGCAACTACACGTCCTGGCTCGAGCAGAAACAGGAACGCCTCGAACGGGAGGAGAAATCAAGTCTGGCTCGGCAAAAATCACTCCGACGAGAGCTCGAATGGGTCCGACTCGCCCCCCGTGCTCGGCAAGCCAAAAACAAGGCGAGGATCAAGGCCTACGAGCAACTCGCGTCGGCCGGCTTCGAAGAGCGGCTCGACGAATTCGAAATCCAGATTCCTCCAGGCCAACACCTGGGCGAACTGGTGGTCGAGGCCAAAGACCTGGTCAAGGCATACGGCGATACGGTGCTGATTGACGGACTCAACTTCCGCCTGCCGGCCGGCGGGATCGTCGGAATCATCGGCCCCAACGGTGCCGGCAAGACGACTCTCTTTCGCATGATCACCGGAGTCGAGCCACCCGATTCTGGACGATTGCGAGTGGGGTCGACGGTGGAATTCGGATACGTCGACCAGAACCGCGACGCGTTGAAGCCCGAGCATACGGTATTCGAGGAAATCTCGGGCGGCCATGAAACACTCGACCTGGGCGGGCGGCGAGTCAACGCCAGGGCGTACGTGTCGCGTTTCAATTTCAAGGGCCCCGACCAGGAGAAGAAAGTGGGGCGGCTGTCGGGCGGCGAGCGGAACCGCGTGCACCTGGCCAAGTTGCTCCGGCGCGGTTCCAACCTGTTGTTGCTCGACGAGCCGACGAATGACCTGGATGTGGACACGCTCCGAGCTTTGGAAGAGGCCATTCTGAACTACGCCGGGTGTGCCGTCGTGATCAGCCACGATCGCTGGTTTCTCGATCGGATCGCCACCCACATCCTGGCCTTCGAGGGAGACGGATACGTTCACTGGTGCGAGGGGAATTTTCAGACGTACGAGCAGCAACGGCGTGAACGACTCGGAATCACCGCCGATACGCCACGTCGTTTTCGGTACAAAAAACTCAAGCCGTGAGGCAGCGGCGATCGACTCTGCGGCGACCGGGCGGCTGCCTTGACCCGCCGGCGGTTATTCGTTAGACCTGAGTGACGTTTGGTTGTACCGGAATCCACAGGAGAGTTGTCAACGGTGTCTATTATTCGCGTGGGAACGAGTCAGAAGTACGCTGCCGGCTGGGATAAGGCGTTTGGAAAGAGCAAATCGAAACGGACGTCGGCGAGCGGTGCCGGAAAGTCGTCAGCAGCCCGAACGGCGAAGTCGAAGAAACCGTCGAATAAGAAGAAGGCTCGTCGAACGTAGGCTCGTGACGGTGGCCGGGGGTCGGGAACGAGCGATTCCCAGTTGTTCGGATTCACGCGATCGGTGTGCCGAACGTGAACGGGGTGACGTGGTTCGGCCGGGCGACGACCGCCGCGCAGACGGACCCGTTCAGTCATCTTGTGAACGAAAGGCCTGGGGCCCCTTCGGGCCCGGAAAATCATAGGAGAACCGTGAATGAAGGTCCACCTTCGTTACTGCTCGGCCTGAAACTACGAACCACATGCCGTCAGTTTGGCGAGCAAGATTCTGACCGAATACAAGACCAGGCTCGAATCGCTCGAGTTGCAGCCGTCATCGGGTGGTTGTTTCGAGTTGACGCTTGACGAAACTCTTGTGTACTCAAAACTGGCGACCGGCCAGTTCCCCGAGGAAGACGAGATGGTGCGCCTCGTGGGCGAGCGGCTCTGAGCGTCCCGAATCGAACGGTCCGCACCGTCAGGCCCGAGACAGGTAGGCACCGTTGCGGGTATCGACCTTGATGGTTTCACCCTGTTTCAAGTATTCCGGCACCTGCACCTGCAGGCCCGTTTCGAGTGTCGCCGGCTTGGTGCGGCCCGTAGCCGAGTTCCCCTTCACTCCCGGATCACACTCGGTAATCGTCAACTCAACGGCCGTCGGCAGTTGCAGCCCAACACATTCATCGTTGTAAATCAGCGCCAACACGCCATCCAGATCCTCGGTCAGGTAGGCCAATTCCCTCTCGACGTCGACCATCTCGAGGCTGTACTGGTTATAGTCTTCCTGGTCCATCAAGTGGATATGTGTCGCGTCGCGATACATGAGCTTTACCGGGCGCCGGGAAAAATCCGCATCATCGAGCGACTCGCCACCTTTGAGCGTGATGTCGACTTTCTGCTTGGTTACCAGTTGGCGGCCGCGGTACTTATAGAGCGTTGCCGCGCCACGTGCCGACGGAGTTTGGACATTGACCGTCTCGATCATCACCGGCGCGCCGTCAAAATTCACGACCGCGCCCGGTTTTATTTCTTTCGCCTGCATTACTACCGAATACCCTCTCGATCCTGCGGTTTCCGAACATGAGCGGGACGCTCGTCCGTGGGGGGGAACCTGCTCGTACGGTTGCGATCCGTCGTGACCTCGCTAGTAAATGAGCGTTCCCGATTGGGGATCCACTCCGACGCCCGAGCATAGACCGGCCAGCATTTGGAGCACAATCAGCAACGAACCGGGATCGAGGAAACCATCTTCGTCCTCCTGTTCTTCGCCCGGAACGAGTTGCTCGAAGTGGTAAATGTCGAACCGTGCGTCACAGTCGGCCAACTGCCGGCGGTAGGCCGCCTCTTCACCATCTACGGCTTCCTGACCCCATTCGGCCTGCAACGCTTCAACCTGTTCTGCCACCTCTTCACCCACAATATA
The DNA here is from genome assembly GCA_964395615.1 of uncultured Pirellulaceae bacterium. Lineage (GTDB taxonomy): Bacteria > Planctomycetota > Planctomycetia > Pirellulales > Pirellulaceae > CAYNDU01. The sequence goes on from CAYNDU010000080.1 coordinate 10,634, forward strand.
CGAAATGTCCATCGCCGCAAAATCGTCGGGCGAATAGAGGGTCAGCGTTTCGAGCAACCCGTCGTCGTCCGCTCGAACGCCATCAATGTTGTAGGGCGTCCCGAGTTGCTTCAGGGCTTCAATGGCTGACTCCGCCGATGGCCGATCCTTGCTGCGGAACAGGACGAAGTAGGTTTCGCGCCACCGAAAAAAACTATTCTCGAACAAAGACATGGTCGGTCATCCCCCGAGCCTGATTGCGTGTCTACCACTCGTCAATTTCCGTGCCCAGCCCGCCTTGCCATTGCTCCAGCGCCTCCAAGACCTCATCTCGTTCCCGTCGATTGGCCCAAACCGATTCGTCCTGCTCTAACCGGACTTCGTACTGGCCTTCGCGCAGGCAGTCGGACTCGCCACAAAAATGTGGCACTGCCGCGATCCACATAATTCGATAGAGGGGCACGGATTTGTCATCAACCTGGCAAAAAATAGATGGCATGCGATCACCTCGCGCAACCTGTCAGTCACTTCCCAACTCGATCGATCGAGCGGCGGACGCCGCAACGGCACCCATCATCGCGCCTCGTACGGCGCGCCGTTCCAACACTTCCACTCCAGCAATCGTCGTGCCGCCGGGACTGCAAACACGGTCCTTCAACACGGCCGCATGCTCGCTGCCCTCAACGACCATCTGAGCGGCCCCGCGCACCATTTGTGCCGCCAGTCGTGACGCCAGGTCACGCGGCAACCCGGCGCGCACGCCGCCGTCGGCCAACGCCTCAATGATCAAATACACGTACGCCGGGCCGGATCCCGATAATCCAGTCACCGCGTCCAATAGTCTCTCCTCCACACGCTCCACCAGACCCACCGCGCCCATTAATCGAGCCACCCAATCCGAGTCTTCGGCAGACGCCCCCGACCCCATGGCAAAGGCCGATGCGCCCTGTCCAATCAGACTCGGCGTGTTGGGCATCACGCGAATCACACGGCGGCTGCCCAGCAATGACGCGAGCCGGGAAAGCGAGACGCCGGCAACGATCGATAACAGTAACCGGTCTTCTGTAACGTGCGGCCGCACCTGTTCGGCCACGCTTTCCACAACCTGCGGCTTGACCGCCAGAATCACCGTCGTCGCTCCGGCCAGGGCCTCCTCGTGCGAGCCACCGATTCGAGCACCCGAGAATCGACCGGCAAAACGACGCCGTGCCTCAGCATCCGGATCGAACCCGCCCACCTGATCCGCGCTTACCAGGTTCGAGCCGACGAACCCCTGGGCCAGTGCCGTCGCCATCTGCCCCAGACCCATAAAGGCAATCCGATCACTGGCCATCCACGTTTCCTCTCCGGCAAGAATCACTCTTCGACAAGAAGACCATGCTAAATGAACGCGGCAGCCGCGGCAATGTGCCCGGCCAGTCGGACGGCGGAGGAAAGCCCCGCATTCTCGGGCCACACATCGATTCTCGTTTCCATGCGCGGCGTCTGCACCGGTACGGCAGGCCGCAATTCGGGGCACCAAACTCTACCCATTTTAACACGACTCGGATATTCCCGTTATTTTGCGCGATCGACACGTTGGTGTTATCAAGAAAAGATCGGATTTCGCCGATGCGTAGAAATGAAGAGGGCAGCGGGGCCATTTCCTTACGGGAGAGCCAGGTCGCAGGTTGAGTCAAAACCACGGTGCGAAACCCCTTCGAAAGATTCCTTTTCTTGGGCAAAATGTGGGTGAAACCATGGGTCGCGATAGGATCGTCTGGCAGGGTTCGCATCCTGGAAAATCGGTCGCACGACATCCAGCGACACTCTTTCTTGGCGTCGTAGCGGCGGCCGTATTCGTTCTCGCAGACACGAGTGTCGCCCAATCTCCACAGAGGCCCGACCCTTCCGCGCCGGCCACCGCGACATCCGTGCCGAGCGACCAAGCCGCCAAGCGATATCACTTGGATGATACCGTCCAACCGGAGTCCCCCGTTTCGAGTGAATCCGGCGACGTTGAAGACATATTGAATCTGATCGACCAGCCGCTCGAAGATCTCGTGCGCAGACCGGTGGTCGTCCCGGCCATGGACGTGACCGTGACGACGGTTGCGCGCAGCAACAGCACCGTGGGACATTCGCCTGCCGCCGTCTTCGTGCTTACCGGTGAGATGATTCGCCGCTCGGGAGCCAGAACGTTGCCCGACGCCTTACGACTGGTACCCGGTGTCCAGGTCAGTCGAATCGACGCGAACAAATGGGCGGTGAGCATTCGAGGGTTCAATGGCCGCTTCGCGAATAAGTTGCTGGTACAGCTGGACGGTCGCTCTCTCTACACGCGTTTGTTCGCCGGTGTTTATTGGGAACTCCAGGACCTGGTTCTTGACGACATTGAACGGATCGAGGTGATCCGCGGACCCGGCGCGACCGTGTGGGGATCGAACGCAGTCAACGGCATCATCAACATCATCACCAAGCACACGGCCGACACACTCGGCGTTTACGTTCAAGGGGGAGCCGGGACCGAGGAGCGGGGCTTTGCAAGCGGTCGCATCGGCGGCCAACTGGGAACGAACACAACGTACCGCGTCTTTGGAAAGTGGTTCGACCGCGACGATGGGCTGCTGGAAGGGGGCACGCCTTATGATGCGTGGCACCAGGCCCGAGGCGGATTCCGCTTTGACTACGAACCGAACCAGGTTGACCGGGTCATGGTGCAAGGAAACTACTACCAAGGGAGTGCAGGCCACCGAGACCTGATTCCCGGCCAGACGCCTCCAGCGTTCACAAGCCTCACGCGGTCGCAATCATTGGTCAACGGCGGCCACGCACTCGTACGATGGAGCCGAACCTACGACGCGACGGACAATTGGTCTTTGCAGGTATACCTCGACCATACGGACCGAGGCCAGACGGTCACGGGATTCGGAGACCTTCGCCAGACGTTTGACGTGGACTTTCAGCGCAAGAAGCGTTTGGGCGACCGCCATAGTTTGATCGGTGGTCTCGGCTATCGCAACACACGCGATCGTATCACCAACGTTCCGCTTTATTTGTCGTTTCAACCCACCCAGAGAGCGGCCGATCTGTTCAGCTACTTTCTACAGGACGAGATCACGCTGGTCGAAAACCGCTGGTTTGCAACCGTTGGATCGAAGTTCGAACACAACGACTACAC
>CAYNDU010000081.1:0-7696 GCA_964395615.1 uncultured Pirellulaceae bacterium
ATTCCTGGAAGAAGATCGATTCCATGGCTGCCCAGACTTCACCGGGCGGCAGTTCGTCCACTGGTTCGAAGCAGGGTTTGCACTTCGCCCACCAACGTTGGATGTCCGGGTCTTCGGCCATACGCTCCATGTCGGCCGCGAAGTCTCCACCCGTGTACTCCAGGTAACTGAACACCAAGTGCTCGCCGGTCGGCAACGCCTTGTGAAAGATCGAGTAATTCTGCAAATTGCAATCCTTATTGCGTTGCAGCACGGCCGGCCACGTGTCTGAGTGGAGGTCCACATATTCCTGAACACTGTCCGGTTTCAGCCGCCCCACCCATCCCATCCGTTGCATGCTCGTTCTCCCATCATCGTCGTGACACTCGGATCGTTCCGGACGGATCGTTCCGGACGGATCGCGCCGCATCGCGTTCACCGTGCGTGCGGCTGTGCGTCGGGTCGTTAAGGAACCGGCCTGACGTAACGGTGCTCCGAGTTTCTTGACGATTCCATTGTAACAGCTTCCTCGCGCTCTTGGCCGGCCATCCAAACTGTGCCGCTGCCGGCACGGCATAAGTCTCAACAAAGGCGTATGGACGCGATGTCCTGTCAGCCCCCGGTTCGGCACGCCTGGGCGTCGGGCGTCCTATCCGAATGCAAAAAAAAACGCCCGAACCCAAAGTAGTGAACGGGATTCGGGCGAATTCTCAAAAAGTCGTCGATCGAAAGCCGGAACACCCGACAGCCGGTGCGACTTGCGTTAGAATTATTACTCGAAGAGGACCGAGGCCCGCGACGATTCGGGGCTTAACAAAGCGGCTTAGCCAAGCGGCTTAACAAATCGGCATGACGAAAGAGAGATAAACATGAGAAGACCGAGCCGTTCAGCAGTGTCGATTGTCGTTCTCCTGTTTGCGTCGAGTGGGGCCACCGCAGATATTGCCGACGAGGCGAAGGGCATCCTGAATGACGCCGGCGTTAAAGGTGGGCTGGTGATTCACATCGGCTGCGGTGACGGACGGCTGACGACAGCCCTTCATATGAACGATCGGATCGTCGTACATGGCCTGGACGCGGATATTACTGAGGCCCGAGAGACCATCCGCACGGCCGGAGTTTATGGACCTGTCAGCGTGCATCCATGGAGCGGCGGCACTCTGCCCTACGCGGACAACTTGGCGCGCCTCGTAGTCGTTTCGGGCGAAGGGCAATTGGATCAGGCGGAGGTTCTGCGCGTGCTTTGTCCCGGCGGAACGGCTGTGATGGCGGGCAAGAAAATCGTCAAGCCCTGGCCCGCTTCGATGGACGACTGGCCCCAGCACTTCCACGGAGCCGACAATAACGCGGTTTCCACCGATACGATGGTTGGTCCTCCCCGGCGCACCCAGTGGATTGCCTCGCCGCAATGGTCTCGCGCTCACCTGGTCCTGCCTTCCATACACAGCATGGTCTCGGCGAACGGACGTCTGATTACCATCGAAGATCAGGCCTCGGCGGAACATCCGGCCCTTCCCGGAAAATTCGCGATGGTCTGCCGCGACGCGTTCAGCGGAATCGTGCTCTGGCAAAACCGCTTTCCCGACTGGCAGCCGGTCAATGTCTACATCAAATTCACGCCTGCCCAACTCCAGCGACAGCTTGTGGTGATCGGCGACACGATCTACGCCACGCCCGGCTTGGACGCGCCCATCACGGCATTCGACGCCGCGACCGGCAGGAAGATTCGGGACTATCCTGGAACGGAACGAGTTCAGGAATTCGCATACGACAGGGGCGTCTTCTACACGGTAATCGGGGATCCGTTTGACACCGACGGCATCGGCGCTAACCCGGGCGGAACGATCGGGGCGAGCGCGTTTCCCGCCAGGACCTACGGGCCCCGAATCCCTAAACTCGAAGACCCCAAGAGCGAGATTCGGGCCGTTGATGCTGAATCTGGAGAGACCGTTTGGAGCGTATCGGGCGAAAAAACGCGAGGATACGAAGGGACGTCGCTCGCCGTGCGTGGAGAGGTCGCGGTCTATTGCACAGGCAAAGAGCTGATCTGCCTGGACCGGCAGACGGGCGTCGAGCGTTGGCACGTTCCTGTGGCGATCAACTACAAGGGCAGAAACGCCAAGTTCACCGGACGACCGGGCTACACCGTGGCGCTCGTGCTGTCCGACGACACCGTCTACCTGGCAGCCGGCAATGCACTGAGCGCTCACAGGATCAGCGACGGCGCTGAGCAATGGAGTGGCTCCACGCACCTGAATCACTTCAAAGCCCCCGACCTGTTCCTGGCGGCCGGCGCGGTTTGGACGGCGAATCGAGTGGGCTATGACCCGGCGACCGGAGACCCGATCCGGAACCTGCCACAGAAAATGACCGGTCCGATGGGACATGACCGTTGCTATCGGAATCGCATAACCGAGCGGTGGTATATCAACACGGCGAGCGGCGGCAGTGATTTTCTGGCCCTTGACGGATCGCGCGAATCTCCGAATCCCTGGGTGCGCAGCACCTGTGGAGTCGGCCACCTGCCGTGCAATGGGCTGCTGTATGCCGGCCCTCCGGCCTGCGGGTGTTGCAATATGGTCCAACTCAATGCGTTTAACGCCTTGGCGCCGGATCCGAGTTTAGAAACCTCTGGGAAGCCAGTCCCGGTCAACGTGCAGCCTGACCTTGAAAAGGGCCCTGCGTATGCTGCTCGGGAAGACCTTGAGTTCGAACTCTCCAATACGGACTGGCCCGCCTATCGCCACGACGCTGGGCGAAGCGGATGCACCACAGCCGTCGTTTCGGCACGTCTCAAGCCGGTCTGGTCGACACGGCTTTCCACGAGCCCAAGTGCGCCGGTCATCGCCGGCGGAATGGTTTTCGTCGCCGATGTCGATGCCCACGCTGTTTGCGCTCTCGATGCCGCCGACGGACGCGAGCGATGGCGTTTTGTGACCGAAGCGCGCGTGGACTCACCACCGACCCTGCATCGCGGGATCGTTCTGTTCGGTTCTCGTGACGGCCGAGTCTACGCAGTGCGGGCGACAGATGGCGCGCTGGTCTGGCGCTTCAAGGCGCTGCCGGACCGATTGATCTGTGCCTACGAGCAAATGGAATCGGTCTGGCCCGTATCAGGCAGCATCCTCATTCAGAACAACATCGCCTATTTTGCGGCCGGGCGAAACTCGTTCCTCGATGGCGGCGTTTTCTTGTTCGGCCTGGACCCGTTAACGGGCCGCTTGCTCCATCGACGGCGATTGGCGGGGCCCTATGATGAAACCGGGTTCCCGAAGATACCTGGCAGGGCAATCACCGGCGGAATGGGGTTGGAAGGACACAAGGGCGATATCTTGCTCGCCGACGAACACTTGATTTATCTACGGCACCAGGCGTTTGAAAAGGACCTTACGCCAGTGGACGCGGACCGGCTGACGTCTCCGCACCTGATCACGTCGCACGGATTTACGCAGGCCGTTCCGCATCATCGCAGTTTCTGGACTCTTGACACAACGCTCCGCTATGACATTCCAACTGGTAGCGGTCCGGTGCACGGCGATATCCTGGTCAGGGACGGCTCCCGATTTTACGAAGTCCGAGGGTACAAGCCTGGTAGGACCGGCCCTTTCGATCCGCGCATCGAAGGCTATCGCCTGTTTGCCGGCGAGATCTCGCCGATTAAAGGTCAGACGCGGGACAGCCGGAATACCGTCGAGAACGGGAAACGCAAACGGGCGGGCCAGACCGCCCAAAAGAAGCGGAAGGGGAGCATGCGCCGTGTGTTCACGTCACGTGAACGGTGGACCGTACCCATTCCGTTGACCGGCAAGGCGTTGGCGAAGGCGGGCAACGTGATATTCGTGGCAGGCACCCCGGTGGAATTTCCCGCAGGCGATCTGGCCAAGGCATATGAAGGCAGAATGGGCGGCTTGTTGTGGGCCATATCTGCGGTTGACGGGCGAAAACTATCAGCGCTCCATCTCGACGCACCGCCGGTTTGGGATAGCCTGGCAACGGCCAACGGTCACGTGTTTCTGTGTACAACTGATGGCCGTGTGCACTGCTTTGCGGGAGAAGCGGCCGAGTGATTTTCATTTGAGCCACCGTACAATCGCCGGAAATGAAGATCCAATAGACGGTTGGAGCACGTGGCAATGAACGATAGCATGTCAAAGGCCGGCGAAATAGCTGAGGACATCCTCCTGGATGCGGGCATCACAATACGCTGAACAGTATCAGCTCGGTGGTTACGGCCGACGGTCGGCTGTATTTCATAGTGGATGAAGCGATCCACTGCCTCTGACTCTGGCGTCGGACGGTCGCAACGTCCACATCAGAACGGATAGCGGAGTGGTGTGTCTAGACATGAGTTCGGGAGAGGAATCGTGGATGCACGTGGCTCGTCAGCCGGAAAGAAGGTCATGGAACGCAGTATTTTGGTGACGATTGTCGTTTGCGTCGTGTTGACGTTCGTGGATTCACGGCGAGCGGTTGCGGAGATGCCGAACCCGTTGGAGAAACAACTACAACAGGTTGATCCGACGTTGCTGGCGCAGGAGGCGAGACAGCGGGGCGATCCCAGACGCGGAGCCGTTGTGTTTTACATGTCGCCCGCGGGTTGTCCTAAGTGCCATTCGAGCGATGAGGAGAAATCGCCGCTCGGGCCGAATCTGGCTTCTCTCGGTCCGGACGTCACGGACGAGCAAATCATCGAGGGGCTCCTTTTCCCGTCCCGCAGGATCCGAAAAGGCTACGAGACGCTCACCCTGGCCTTGTTTGACGGACGAATCGTAACGGGGCTGGTCGTTGATGACCAGGATGACGATCTCGTCATGCGTGACAGCTCGGATTTGGAGAAGGAGATCACTGTACCGAAGGATGAGATTGACATACGAACGATCGGTGAAACATCCATGATGCCGACAGGCATTGTCTCGGCATTGTCGGGTCAGCGAGCGTTTTTCGACCTGGCCAGCTACGTCATGTCCGTAGCACGGGGTGGACCCGAGGTCGCCCGCGAGTTGAAGCCCCTTCCCGAGCAACTCGTCGTCAAGGATGACTCCGTCAATCTGAACCATGCGGGGATACTCAGGCGACTGAAGAAGAAGGACTTCGAACTGGGACGGAGCATTTACGAGGGTTTGTGTATCAACTGTCATGGAGCCAATGGAGACCGACCGTCCCTTCCAACCGCCCGTGCCTTCGGGAGACAGGAGCTTAAGTTCGGCGCCGACCCATATCGCATGTTTCTGACCTTGACGCTCGGGAACGGACTCATGGCGCCGATGTCGCATTTGTCGCCCAAAGAACGCTACCAGGTCATCTTCTACATCCAAGAACAATTCATGAAGGGACGCAATCCGAGCTATTTCACGGTGGACGATGCCTACCTGAAAACGCTTCCGAAAGGGACGGAAACGGGTGAGTTCGTCATTCGGGAAGAACGCGACTTTGGCCCCGCTCTGGCATCGCAACTTGGCCGGGATGTCACGAGCGCACTCACGATAAGACTGGGCGGCACCACGGTCTCTTATAATCTCCACAACATGGATCAGGCAGGCGTGTGGCAAGGCGGCTTTCTGGATTTAAGTGCGACGCAACACTACCGCCGTCGCGGGGAAAAGGTCCCGACGCCCGACGGACAGATGCTCACCGGCCTCGCAGGATGGCAATGGGGTCACGGCGACACACTCGACTATCCGCGCGACGGATTGCGCCGGCGAGGTCCGCTGCCGACCCGTTGGTTTGATTATCACGGCCATTACCTATTCGACGATCGAGTCATCCTGAGCTACGAGATCGACGGACGGTCCGTTCTTGAGATGCCACGGGAGGAACCGCGTCAGACGGCTGTCCGGCACACTCTTCAGATAGGTCCCGGTCGTGGACTCTTGCTGGCGGTGGCTGCGCCGCCAGAGGGCGACGGAAGCTTCAAAGGTGTGATCTTGCCCAACGCTCGCCGACCACGTTCCCAGCATGCGGCGGCGACCGGGTGCATGGCCGTCGTCGGTACGCTGCGAGAAGGCGAACCGGGCGACTTTATGGCTGCCGCAGCAATGGGCGAGACGAATGGCCTGACCTGGACGGTTGATGAGCGAAGCCGTGTCGTGCTTCACATTCCCCCGGACACACAGACCAGGCAAATCGAAGTCCTCTGTTTTGAGGGAAGTGGGATTGCGGATTTCGACCGGTTGGCCAATCTCGTCGCGAAAGGGCGGCAACACGATCCCGGTTCCCTGGAACCCTACACGTACGGCGGATCCCAACGGTGGCCGGACGTACTGACAACGGTCGGATATCTCGGATTCCAACGGGGTGCGTATGCGCTCGACACATTGACGCTTCCCGACGCAACTCCCTGGAACACGTGGTTTCGAACATCGGCACTCGACTTCTTTCCTGACGGCCGAATGGTCGTGTCCACGCACGGAGGCGATATCTGGATCGTGTCCGGGATCGACGAAGATCTGATGGAGTTGCGATGGAAACGTTTTGCGGGTGGTCTCTACGAACCCTTCGGCGTGAAGGTCGTAGACGGAACCATTTACGTGACCTGCAAGGACCGCCTGACACGGCTACACGATTTGAACGAGGATGGCGAGGCCGACTATTACGAGAGCTTCAGCGCGGACACCGATGTATCGAGCTTCTTCCACTCGTACAACTTTGATCTGCAGCGTGACTCGAAGGGGTATTTCTACTATTCCAAATGCGGTCAATACACGAGTTACGCGTTACCGGGTTCGGTCATCAAGATTTCGCCCGACGGACGAGAACGAGAAGTGTTCTGTACCGGTTTTCGCGTGCCGAATGGAATGGGTATTCTCCCTGATGACCGATTGACCGCGAGCGACAACCAGGGCAACTGGATGCCGGCCTCGAAGATCAGTCTCTTGAAACCGGGCGGTTTCTATGGATATGTGCAGACGCACTCAAGTGGCGATGCCTGGGCGCCCGACGGGGGGCGCATCGATGCGAGCAAAGTCATTCCGCCCGAATCGTTCGACCAGCCGATTATCTGGATGCCGCAGGACGTGGACAACTCGTCGGGCGGCCAGGTTTGGGCCGATGATGAACGTTGGGGCCCGCTCTCCGGGCACATGCTGCACACCAGTTTCGGAAAGGGATGGCTTTACTATTTGATGATTCAGGACGTGGGCGATGTAAGCCAGGCAGCGATCATCAAGCTCCCCTTCGATTTTCGAACGGGTATCATGCGAGCTCGTGTCAATCCGAGCGACGGGCAAGTCTACGCTACGGGATTGGACGGTTGGAACGGAAATGGGAGAAAAGGCCTTTTGGATCGCGGCATTCAACGCCTGCGATATCGAGGAGGCTCGTATCGAATGGTATCGGATTGCCGGGTTGTCCGGCAAGGACTGGTGCTCGACTTCAACTTCCCACTCGACCCCGACTCGGCTGCCGAACCGAGCTCCTATGAAGGCGAGTGTTGGAATTATCACTGGCGGCACGAGTACGGGTCCGACCAGTTCTCACCAACGACCGACGAACGGGGGCACGATGTCCTGAACATCGCTTCCGTCGACGGCGAACCAGGTGGCAGACGCGTGACGCTCGTTGTCCCGGACCTGAAACCGGTCCATCAGATTCGCCTTCACTTGCGTCTCAAAGATCGTCGGGGCGATCCGTTTGAAGAAACCATCTACTGGACCATCAACCGCGTGCCGGAATGAACGCACTCGGTTCACGCTGTTCCTGCCAGAGATTCTATGAAGGC
>CAYNDU010000081.1:7796-13759 GCA_964395615.1 uncultured Pirellulaceae bacterium
TGCCGGAATGAACGCACTCGGTTCACGCTGTTCCTGCCAGAGATTCTATGAAGGCCGTTCAACATCCAACGATCGATCGTTTTTTTCAAACGCAGTCTCTACCGGCACGGTGCCGGCTGATACAGCTTCTCGCCTCCGAGTCGCCTGCCCGGCAGTGGTATTGACGAGAGAAGCCGGAAGCACCGCTCGGGTCGTTGCCTCGCTCCGGCGCTCTCACGAGAAGCGCTGCGAAACCAGAAGTGGCGCCGGCCGGCAAGTAGAGATACGGGCCTGGTCGTGTATACTCGATAGATTCCGTTTCATTGATTCTGTGGCTGAAAGGGTAATGTGACATGGAACGTAGAGACTTTCTGAGCGGAAGTGTGGTAGCTGGCGTTGTTGCCGCCGCAGTGAGCAAGAGTAACGGGGCGTCAGCGTTATCGACGTCCGCCAAGTTCAAGTTGAAGTATGCCCCGAAGTTGACGGCGTTCAAAGGGCTCGTCGGTTCTTCGAACGCGATTGATAACATCAGATTCTGTGCCGATCAGGGATTTCGTGCCGTGTTCGATAACGGCGTGGGGAAGCGCCCTGCCGCAGAGCAGGAATCGATTGCGAAAGAACTCACGCGCCTGGGCATGGACCTGGGACCCTTCGTGGCTTCCGGCGTTCCGGATTTCAGCACCACGGACAAGGCGGTTCGGGATGCCATCAAGAAAAGCATGGAAGATTCGATTGAGATAGCCCAACGCACCGGGGCCAAGTGTGTTCTGCTGGTGCCTGGCGCCATCAATCTGAAGATGGAACCGGCCTACCAAACGGCCAACGTTATAGAAAACTGCAGGTACTGTTGTGAGATCCTGGAAGAGTCCGGGCTGGTGATGGTCCTCGAACCGTTGAATTGGTGGACGAATCATCCTGGCCGTTTCCTCAGGAATATCCCGCAGGCATATCTCATCTGCGAAGGTGTAAATCACCCATGCTGCAAAATTGTGAACGATTTGTATCACCAGCAGATCAGCGAAGGTAATCTCATTCCCAACATCGACAAAGCCTGGAAGCACATTGCCGCATTCCACCTTGGAGATAACCCGGGGAGGAAAGAGCCAGGCACGGGTGAGATAAACTACAAGAACGTATTCAAGCACATTCACGCAAAAGGTTTCGACGGCGTGCTGTGCATGGAACACGGTCAGAGCATCAAAGGCCCGGAAGGTGAGCAGGCCGTTATCGATGCCTACCGAGCGGCCGATAGTTTCTGAATCATCGAGTCTGGAGACGGAAATGAAGCGAATCCACCAGATCCTCTGTTTTGTTCTTTGGACGATTGCGGTCCAGGCCTCCGCGGAGGAGCTACTTGGTGGTCAAGCGAATTCCAGTCTGACTCGAACCTTGCCGAATGTGGTCCTTATTTACATCGACGATCTGGGATACGGGGACGTCGGCTGTTACGGATGCAAAGACATCCCGACGCCAAACATCGACCGGTTGGCCGCTGAAGGCGTCCGGTTCACCGCGTCCTACATCGCCAATCCGCCCTGTTGCCCGAGCCGATGCAGTCTGATGATGGGACAATACGCCCAACGATTTGGGAAGTACGGCATGTCACGCGGCCTTCCGATTCCGGAGGACCGACCGACGTTGGCCAAGGTCCTGCGGGATAGCGGCTACATCACCGGCCAGATCGGCAAGTGGGACATCGGATCAAAAAAGCAGGGCCCGCTAGACATGGGGTTCATGGAAGTCCGAAAGAAACCGCCGGCAAAAATGTACACCGACGCGGAACTCGCCCAACTGCCGAAGAACGAGCGGTTGCCATCCCGCACATCAAAGTACTTTTGCATCAATGAGGCTGGCGAGACGATGTGGCTGACCGACTACGACGGCGATTCGATGGTGAACTTCATCGATCGCCACAAGACGGAACCGTTCTTCCTCTACTGGTCGCCCGCCGCGGTCCACTCACCCAGCATCGAGGCCCCCGCGAGACTGTCGGACCGGACGCGGGCCAAGGGAACAAGGCGAAGGCTTGCGGGCGCGATCGTCTCGGTCGACGATCAGGTTGGCAAGCTCTTGCGCACGCTGCAAAAGCACGGGCTGCGCAAAAACACTTTCGTAATCTTCACTAGCGACAATGGGGCCAATGGCGGCGAAGGAGGGTCGTCCTTGCCATACACGGGGGGAAAAGGAAAAGGGACACAGAAAGAAGGATGGGTGCGCGTGCCGACGATCTTCTCCATGCCCGGTACGCTCCCCGAGGGAAAACAGTATGACGGCTTGATCGCCAACTTTGATTTCTATTCCACGATTGTGGCGTTGGCAGAGCAGCCGATCCCGGAACACTGCGACGGAGTTAATCTGTTTCCCTACCTTAAGGGCGAGCGGACCGACGATGCGCATGAGTATCTATTCTGGCTCAACAACGAACCGGGCGACGCTGTCCGCAGACATCTGATCGCCGTCCGCTGGAAAGACCAGCGGCTCTACAGGAAATATGAAAAGGACCGCTGGCAATTGTTCGACCTCACATCGGATCCTCGCGAGGAAACCGACGTCGCGGCGAAACATGCGGATGTCGTCAAGCTTCTGGCCGCGAAGCATGCGGCGTGGGCCAAGACGCTGGAGCCGCTCGGCAGAATTCCGGAGATTCGTCGTGGAGCGCCGGTTGTCCCTAGCGGTCATGGTTGGGCATATGCTTCCCCGAACGACGGATCGAATTGAGAGACATGAGAGGCGGACGAATGAAGAGCCCGGTTCTCGCCCTATTTGGTATTCTCTGCCTGGTTGGTCTCAACCCAGGTCGCGTTGCCTACTCTGCCCAGACAAGTTTGGCCCCTCTTTGCCCTGCGGCTCGAAGAGACTTTGCGTTTGGCTATTGGCTGAACGGCTGGCGGAAGAGCCCGAAGGATACGTCGCCCGATATCCTCTGTTTCGAGACCGGCTACTTCGGCTTCATGCTCGATGTGGATGACCTGACAAAGGCTCGTTTCGGGCTGCTCGATCACGATCTCGACTACGCACAGGCTCTCCAGGCGGGCGCGCGGCGACTTCAATCCCTGCCCGCCGCAGAACTGGCGATTGAGGTCAAAGTCGCCGGCAAGGCCTATCGAGCGGTTACCTGCAAGGCCGGCACGGACACGAGCATCAAACGCCTCAGCAGTGTGCGGCTGTGGGAATCGGGACGGCTGGTCCAGCATTTTGACCTTTTGAAGCTGAGATTCGAGGACGAAGCCGGTAATCCGCTTCCGTGCGATGCTGTGCTCGATCTCGTTGCCTGGCCCGGAAGTTTGACGTTCAATGTCGATTTGACTCCAGGCTCCTATCCTGACGAAGGCTCGAAGCGGAACCACACCACGAGCCGTTCTGAGTCGTGGACCGATGCGGAGTTGAGTGTGCGGCTGAAAAGCAGTTTTGGACAGTGGCATACGGAAGAACGCATCGCGGGCGGCTGGCAACCGGGGCAGCGGCAGAGCGTCACGCTAACCTGCAACTTTCCTGGTTCCGCGCGCCCAGACAAAAACGTGTCGATCCAGGTCAGCAGCCCCGGTCAAATGTGGCCCGCGACCTTTGACCATCTCGGCAACTGTATGACCGCCAGGGTCAAGGGCCTGCAACGGACCTGGAAAGCGGGGTACACGGACATCCGGGATTACGACGAATTGACGATTGCCGTGGAGAATCCGGGCAAGCAGCGCACAACCGTCCCGTTCCTGCTGGATTTGGCCAATCCGGCGAATATCACCGGACTTTGCCCGATTCTCTGCGATGAGGAGGGCATGCCGACAGGTATTCCAGTCCAGCTCAGCAAGAACTGGCACTATCGGCCGTTGGGCGCATATCTGCGCGCTTATGCTCTGCTCCCGGCGTCATCGGGCACGACGCGGTACCGGCTTCGTGTCGCCTACGGGTTTTACGGCACGCTCCCATCGGCCAGCCATGCGCAGTTGTCGCTGGTCGGATGGGGCTCAAACGGGCGTTGGGATCAGTTGGCCATTGGCTGTTGGGGCGAGACCATGTGTTTGGACATGGACATGAGCCCAACCGACATTGCGATTACCGACGTTCGCATGCTCATGACTCGAAACGGGCCGACGGGGAGCAAGTGGGGTTGGTCCGACGCCGGTTGGGGCGGCGACTGGCTCGGCGTCGCGGACGCCGAGGGGAACAAGCTTGCCTTCACGGAAATGAAGACGGCATACCTGGCTCACGGCCCCTGCCTGACGGATGTTCGGTACAACGGGTGCTACGGCCCCAATCGCGAAGTGGACGTCGCGGCCACCGTACGCACGCTGCGCACCGATGATTACGCGCGCACCTTCCACACACTCGATTACACGTTTCGCAGACGACTCTCGGCCGAGAATGCGTGGTTGTTTAAGATGGGCCGCACCGGCCGACTGGTAACGCCGCAGATCGCTATCGGCAACAGGGCCGGCCTGATCGCGGAGCACGCGATTCCTCGCAACCTGCAACCGGATCAGTTATTCGTTGACAAGCAAACACTAACCAGCGAGGGACCCTGGTGGGTGGCGTTTCCCGGCGCCACTCACACGAGCGGGAGGAACTGGGGAACGGGAAGTCGCGCACTGGTCATTCGATCCTATCGTGCCGTGTTCGATGGCCGGACTTACAACCGCCCCACGATCTCCCTGCCGGTTCATAGAGTCCAGAAGGATGGCCGCTGCGATCTGGATCTGCTTCTGGTTCCGCCCAAGGGCGTGGCAGAAATCAAGCCGGGCGACACGGTCGAGATGGAGCTGCAGTGGATCACACTGCCGCGCGTCGCGGACGATTACTACGGTCCCAACGAGGCGTTCAGAACTCACCTCGCGGCGAACCCGCGTTCCTGGAAAACAGTCTATCGCGAGGTGTTGGGGAATGATCTCCACGTGACCGTGGACGGCGGCGTGGTTACTCACACCTACCCGCTCATCATCCAGGCTTCGCATTCTGAAATCCGGGTCGACATCCGAGGCGGCGTCGGTGCAGTACCCATCCGGTTCGACGGCCTGGAGACATCCTCGGACTACGTCCTCTATATGGAGTCGGATGGCCAACTCGTTCCGCTGGACCAGTCGGTCCACGGCAACGACTACTGGCAAACCGTCTACGACACTGCAACCGGTACCTACCAGATGAGTTTCAATCTTCCGCTGGACGGCGTAGAGTCGTCCAGATGGGTGCTCAAGCGAACACGTCCCTCCGATTGAGAATGGAGGCGATAAGGAAAGGAAAGACTTGGGAGTATAACCGCTTCGCGGTAAAGAGTCCGGTCGCGCCGAGTTTAGTCGGCGATCTAGTCGAGATTCCCGGACGTTAGAATACAACCCTTCGCGGCAGGCAGTCAGGCCGCGTCCAATTCGCACGACGATTTACTCGAGATTCCTCGATGGCGATGAGTGAAGGTGCAACGCGGTTAAGTTCATTACGGTGGAGTCATAAGTCGTCGCTGAGTCCTTACGCCGAAGGCATTACATTCCGAAGCCCGGGGTCAGCGCAGCCCTGAAGCGGCGAAGCGCCACCCTGGGTATCGATGGAGGAAGATGATGTACGCCGAAGGCGTTCTACAAAGATGCGGCGGTCCGTTCATTCCTGCGGAAGGCCTTCTGCGGACGGAGTCAACGATACTCAGCCGCATCAAGCGATAGAACTCTTCAAACGCAGCCTTCCTGTCCGGTCCGAGATAATGCCGGGTGCGCCCGATGTTGACGACCCACTGACCGCGTTTTTTGCCAGAACCAAGGCCTCGGTTCGCGTGGCATGAGCAAAACCCTCCAGTCCAAACTGATTGAAAAACCAGCTCAGCAGACCGCAGGGTTTGCTTATTCGGCCTCGGCGAGTGTGGGCTCGTCGGGGCCTATTTCAATGATAGCGTGGCGTCGTAGTGTATCAACACGTGTATCAAGGGCACGTCGAATCGACGTTAGTCAAATAGGCCCGGAGAGATTTGAACTCCCGACCAAGGGATTATGAGTCCCCTGCTCTAA
>CAYNDU010000082.1:0-13753 GCA_964395615.1 uncultured Pirellulaceae bacterium
ACTCATCGACGTAAGTGTCGGTGATTGCCGAGCTAATCGTCACGGGTGACGACGCTCTGGGTACAGTGTGTGCATAGTCGGTTACTTCTTTCGTCACGTCACAAGTGAAGTGGATTGCATAGTTGGATACGTGAGTTGCAGCGATCAAGCGACTGCAGGAACCGAAACGTTGGTGCCATGCTCGACGCGGTTGGCCGTGCTTACAGAAAGCGATTGTCATCTTGAGGACTTCAAGGGGGAGCGGTTCGCGACGATAATGGAGGGATGGACGGTCGGCGTTTGGATGCTGTCCCGCGTCGATTCGGTTCCGGTGGACGCCGGATAGTGACGGGCATTCCATTGGTCGGAAACGAGGCAGAGATGGTGGCGGCAATAGGGCTCAGGATGCGGCTTCTTGTTCCGTTGGCGCTTGTGTTGGTCGCCTACGGTGTGTTTCACGTAGCGATGACCATGCGTTCGCAGCGAAAGGAGATCCTGGCAGAGGCCGAGCTAAGCACGATTCGCCTGGCTCGAACGGTTCGTCGGACGACTCGAACCGCCATGCTCGACTCGCGCCGTGAAGACGTGCATCGGATGATCGCCGAGATTGGCAAGCAAGAGGGGCTGGACCACGTGCGAATTGTCAACAAGGAGGGGGTTGTGATGTACTCGGCAGACCGCTCGGAGTTGCATCGAGTGGTCGATCGCGACGCCGAGGGTTGTGTGCAGTGTCACGATGCTCGGGAGCCATTGACGCGATTGGAAACAGCCGAGCGAACTCGGCTGGTTTCATCGGGTGAGGGGCACCGGACGTTGGCGGCGATCGAGGTGGTCTATAACGAGCCTTCGTGTGCCAATGCCGCCTGTCACGCACACTCGGCATCTCGCAACCTGTTAGGTGTGATTGACGTCGGCGTTTCGTTGGACGAGGCTGACGCACGAGTTGCGTTGTCCGCACGGCATACACTCCTTTGGGGCATCGCTTCAACGTTGGCCATTTGCCTGGTCGCCGGATGGTTGATACAGAGGCTGGTAAACCGTCCCGTCCAGCAACTGCTGGAATGCACAAAGAAGGTAGCGAACGGCGACCTGCAATGCACTTTGCGGAGGAGCGGCGACGACGAGATCAGTGTGTTGGCGCGATCGTTCTGCGGCATGACCGAGGAGCTGGGGCGGGCCAGGGGGGCGCAGGAGCGCTGGGCCGAGACGCTCGAGGAGGAGGTTGCCAGCAAGACACATGATCTGCGCCTGGCACAGGAGCAGGTATTGCGGTCGGAGAAACTATCGAGTGTCGGGTTACTGGCGGCAGGTGTCGCACACGAGTTGAATAGCCCGCTCACCGGTATTCTGACGTATGCACACCTTGTGGCTCGCAACTGTGCCGAGGGATCGGAAACGCGCGCCGATATGGAAGTGATCGTTCAGCAGGCGGATCGGTGCGCGTCGATTATTCGGCAGCTGCTTGATTTCTCGCGTGAACGGGCTCCGGAAAAGCACGCTCAGGATATTCGACCGATCATCGATCAGGTCATTGCGCTCGTCGAACACCAGGCATCGTTTCACGGAATTCAGATCCACCGAGACTACGCCGACCGTGTACCGGACGTTTTGATCGACGCCAGCCAAATGCAGCAAGTGCTGATCAATTTGCTGGTGAATTCGGCCGAGGCCATGCCGGAAGGCGGGACGTTGACGGTATCCAATCGGATCCACGGTGAACTCGACGGTTGCGAAGAGCCATCGATTGAAATTCGCGTCTCCGATTCGGGTATTGGAATTCCGGCGGAGTCCATACCGAAGATATTTGATCCATTTTTCACCTCCAAGGAGGTCGGTAAGGGCACAGGCCTGGGACTTGCCGTTTCCTATGGGATTGTAGAGCGGCACGGTGGCCGGATCGATGTGCAGTCGGTCGAAGGGGAGGGGACCACGTTTACGATCATCTTACCGGCCGTGATAGAACGGGTGGCCGTAGATTCCGGGGAGGTGACCTGAAGTGTCGAACGCCATGATACTTGTGGTGGATGACGAGCGCGTGGTGTGCCAGAGTTGTCAGCGGCTGCTTGTTGCCGAGGGTTACCAGGTCCATGCGTGTCAGGATCCGCAGAGAGCGATGGGATTGGTCGAACAGAACCTTTACGACGCGGTTCTGGTTGACCTGAGAATGCCGGAGCTCAACGGTATGGAGTTTCTGCGCCGTGCAAAATCGGTGCGCCCGGAAGTGGAAGTCGTAATCATGACCGGGTTTTCGGAGATTGCCACGGCGGTCGAGGCAATTAAATTGGGCGCGTTTGATTATCTTCCCAAACCGTTCAGCCCGGACCAGTTGTTCGTCACCGTAGCCAGGGCGATCGAAAACCGGAACATTCTCGAAGAGAATCGTTATCTTCGATCACAGCTGCAATCCCGATACGAATTCAAGAACATCATCGGCAGCAGCGCCGGAATGCGGCGAGCTTTTGAATTAATTGCCAGGGTCAGCCCCACCACCGCTTCCGTGATCATTCGAGGCGAGAGCGGAACCGGCAAGGAACTGGTCGCGCGGGCGATCCATTTCAACAGTGCTCGGAAAACTGCGTCTTTCGTCGCCGTCGACTGCGGGGCGTTACACGAGAGTCTTCTCGAGAGCGAGCTCTTCGGACATGTCGAGGGTGCGTTCACCGGCGCCGTGGCGGCAAGGAAGGGTTTCTTTGCAGCGGCGGAAGGAGGGACGTTGTTTCTTGATGAAATCGGCAATACGTCGCTCGCCCTGCAGACCCGTCTGTTGCGTGTCCTGCAGCAGAGAGTCTACACGCCGGTCGGCGATACGGTAGAGCGACCCACGGACGTGAGGTTGATCACTGCAACGAATCGGGACCTCGAGCAAATGGTCGTTGACGGGACGTTTCGTGAAGAGCTGTTCTACCGACTGAATATTGTCTGCATCCCCCTTCCACCGCTCCGCGAGCGACGCGAGGACATTCCTCCGCTGTTCCAGCATTTCCTGGCGAAGTATCGCAAGGAAGTGGGTCGTCCGACAATACACGTCGCAGCCGACACACTTCACCTGCTGGTCGAGTATGATTGGCCGGGCAATGTTCGAGAATTGGAGAATGTTGTCCAGCGTGCCGTCGTGCTTTCGGAAGACGATGAATTGAACCCCGAGTCGCTCCCCTCGGCCTTGCGTCGTCCTGCCGGAGGCGCGTTTGAGACCGTCCCTCAGACCAGCGCCGAATTGAAGGCGCGCAAAAAACGTCTGAGGCTCCAGGCGGTGGAGACTGTTGAACGAGCGTTCGTAACGGACGCTCTGGAACGTAATCACTGGAACGTCACCCACGCCGCTCAGGATGTTGGTATGCACCGGCCGAATTTTCAAGCCCTTATGCGCAAACACCAAATCCAGACGCCCTCAACGCCCTGATTGTGATCTCCGTTGAGTTCACGTTCGCATGCGTTAACTGCCAGGCGGGAGCCTCTTCCCGCGGTGCACATTTTTTCGAATACGTGCATCTTCTTTTCAGGCACCCGTGCAAACCCATCTGAGGACGGTCGGCGCACGTCGTCGTCACGAAGTGCCCCGGCCACGCCGCCTTAAAAAGACATGCGTTCGTGCCGCGAAGTCTGTTACGACCGGCAACCGGGGCCGTTCGGATGCCCTATTTGACGCGTGGCCGTCCGGGGACACCGTTTTCCCGACCGGTTGGTACGTCGTTTGCTTGATAGGGGCAGGCGGTACGAGGTTCCGGGAAGCGTCAGCGAGGCGAAACGCACCGATGGACACGAGCGCCGAAATATTGGTCGTGGACGACGAACGGGTCGTGTGCGAGGGTTGCCGGCGCGTGCTCGAGGCCGACGGGCACCATGTGCAAACCGTCGGGACGGCTGAGCGGGCGATCGAGGAGCTGACGCGACACCGATTTGATCTCGTGCTGCTGGATCTCAAGATGCCCGGCTGCGGCGGATTGACGTTGCTGTCCCGCATCCGGCGGGTGGATCCGGAGGCGGAAATCGTCGTGATCACGGGTTATCCAACGGTCGAAAACGCCAAGGCTTCGATCCGGCTAGGTGCCTCCGAGTTCTTCGTCAAACCGTTCGTACCGAACACTCTGCGCCGACTCGTCGGCCAGATTCTGACCTGTAAACCATGGAAAGTAAGCGAGAGGTGTTGCGATGGTTACTAGCAAGAAAAACGTGCTGGTCGTCGACGACGAAGCGATCGTCCGAGAGAGCTGCCGGCGCGTGCTCACGGACGCCGGGTACCGCGTGCGCACCGTGTCCAGCGGCCATGAAGCGCTGGTCGCCGTGCAGGGCCAGGAGTTTGATCTCGTATTGACCGACATCCGCATGCCGGACATGGACGGCCTGGATGTCGCCGAGGCTCTGCAACACCAATCGCCGGGTATCAAAGTCGTTATCATCACGGGATATCCGAGCCGACAGTCCGCGACGCGCGCCGAGCAATTGGGAATTTTCGATTACTTGGAGAAGCCACTGAGTCCGGACCGACTGAACGAGGCTACCGAACGTGTGCTTGGCGATCGGGCCGAACGGCGAAGGCCCTTGGTGCCTTCGCCCCGGCCCGATCGCGGCCGGCAGACCGGCATGCGGGGTATCACAGCGTGTTGGGAAACGTCCACTGCCGCCCAATCGT
The DNA here is from genome assembly GCA_964395615.1 of uncultured Pirellulaceae bacterium. Classification (GTDB taxonomy): domain Bacteria; phylum Planctomycetota; class Planctomycetia; order Pirellulales; family Pirellulaceae; genus CAYNDU01. The sequence continues at coordinate 4,610 of CAYNDU010000082.1, forward strand.
CGACTGCCCCCCAATCGACTCCGGCGACGGGGCCGTTCGACAGTCGAGGCGTGCGAACGTCGGAACCGCTGCCTACCGTGTCCCCGGATCGTCCGCCCGAAGCGCAGAGTGACGCGCTGGTGGAACGGGACGCGGTGGCAGGCGGTTCCGTCATCAAGGCGATTGGAATGCTGGCCCTGGCGCCGCTCTGGGGACTGGCATTTGTCGTGTTCCTGCCAACGATCGGGTTCGGGATGCTCGTCGCTGCTTTGGGGGCCGGTTGTTGGAAGGCCGTTCGAACCACTATCTCATGAGCCAGATTGCCATGCCCGTTTGTTATGGACTTACCCGTGGGATACTGCGTGCGTTCTTCGCGATCCCCTGCTTCGCCACAGTTGTCTCTGCGACCTTGGCCTTTCACGTTTTCTCGATGGCGCATGGGGCCGAGCCTGTGATCGAACGCCAGCGGTGCATCGACTGCCACAGCCAGCCGGAGATGGCACTGGCGCCGATCGTGTTTGACAGCGGTGAGGCAGTTCCCGTTTATCTGAACCGAGCCCGGTTTGAGTTGTCCGTGCACGGGCAACTGGCTTGTGATCAGTGCCACGAAGAATACCATCCGGCGTTTCAGAAAATCTTTACTCCGAGCGAACATCGCGAGCGACGGTTCTCGTCTCGTCGCGAATATGGCGAGACGCTGCAGGAAGCCTGCATTGCTTGTCACATGGAGGATAAAGGTGGTTCGCCGAAAAAGGTCAGCGACGTGCTGCATTCGGCGAGCGCCGAGGGATCGCCCCTTTGTGCCGACTGCCATTCGCCCCACACCATGCAGAAAACGATCGACACGCGGCGAATCCATGTTGCCTGCGCTCGGTGTCACGAGTCGATTGTGCGAACGTTTCAGGCCAGTGTGCATGGCAGCGCTCTTGGCCGACCGGCCAACCCTGACGTTCCGACGTGCACGACCTGCCATTTTGCCCACCAGGGTGGCGGGAAATCACCGGCGGCACAACGAATTCGACAGGGCCGCCCTTGCATGGGATGTCACGGTGACGTGCCCCTGATGAACAAGTACGGAATATCCACGAATGTCGTCAGTACCTACCTTGATGACTTTCATGGCGTAAGTAAGACGCTTGCGGAAGCGACGCCGGTTCCCATGCATCAGGACGTACTCATCTGTTCAGACTGCCATGGCTATCATTCCGTTGGTCGTACCAAAGGCGGTTCGTCACTGGCGTCGATGCAGCAGCGGCTCGAACAGAGTTGCCTCAAGTGTCATCCTGAGGCGAGTGCAGGTTTCTCAGCCGCATGGCTTTCGCATCGTGAGCCGAGCCTGGCACACCATGCGCTGGTGTTCTTGGTTAAGGTCGGATATACGGTGCTGATTCCGTTCGTCATCACGGGGCTTTGTATTCACATTCTGTTTGATCTTGTCGTGCTCCCGTTACGCCGGAGACACGCGTTGCGTTCGACGGCGGGCGATCCATCCGGAGAGACGCATGGCGACGTGCCCGACGCGGACGCTCCCGACGAGTTCATTCGATTCACCCGTATCCAACGATTCGAACATCTCATCGTGTTGACGACATTTGTGCTGCTGCTGGCCACTGGTCTGCCACAGCGTTTTCATGATGCCTCCTGGGCCGAGCAATTCGTGAGGTTCTTTGGCGGCGTCGATCAACTGCGTTACATTCATCGATTTGCCGGAATCGTCCTGACTCTGACGTCATTAGCCCATGTTGCGCGGATTGTCATCGGCGTGGCCGCCCAACGCATGCCGATGTCCATGGTTCCAAACCGGCAGGACTTCGTCGATACGCTGACAATGGTCCGGTACTATCTTGGCCTGACCGACCGGGCACCAAGGGGCGATCGGTTTACCTATGGCGAGAAATTCGAGTACTGGGGGATGGTCCTGGGCAGCATCGTCATGATCGTCTCGGGGATGCTGTTGCTTTACCCGATGTGGTGGAGTAGTTGGTTGCCGGGTCAGCTGTTCGCGGTTGCACGAACGGCGCACTCGTACGAAGCGATGATGGCGCTCTTGACGATCATTGTCTGGCATATGTACGGGGCACGATTCGACACGTGCATCTTCACAGGCCGAATATCCGCCAGGAAACTCGCGCATCACCATCCGCTGGAATACGAGCGACTGATGGCTCGACTCCGTGCGCAACGTCACCCGACGGCCGGTCCGCCACATGCGCGCCCGCAGTCCACTGGAGCAGGGCGAAGGATGCACGTGGCACGACCGGTGCTCAGTCAGGAATCGCGTCGTTGAATGGGGATCCTCTCTGATTCCGTGTTGACCGAGATCGCGTAGCCGTTCACGACCTCAACGTAAAACGCCGGACGACCGAGTGAATCAGACTAATCACGCCAGCTGTCGAGGTTTCCTCGGGGGATGTCCTGGGCCTGCGATCGCCGGCAGCTGCCGGGTGTGGCCAGGAAGGTGAACTGCACGTCTCCCGAAGCGGGAACGGTCGCCTCGACCGTGACCATCCGAGTGCCCGGGTTCGGTGAATCCCATTCGTTGACCGGTTTGGACGTGTCGACGATGGTCCAGGAACGTGGCTTTTGAGCCAACTGTCTGATCGTCAATCGGGCGTGGCCCTGCTCCAGCGTTACATCCGCAGCGGAGCGATTCGACACGCTTGCCGCTGTCAGCATGCCCCATCGTACGCGTTGGCCCGGTCGTAGGCCGGTCAACTCGTCCCGAATCAGAACTTCCCCGGAGCCGAGTAACGCGACTCCTCGCCGTACCGATTTGGCCTGTCCTTCATAGACGGAACTCATGTCGATTACCGTATGCGGGAATGTCTCGCCCGAACTGAAATCGACGATCGTCGCTCGACCGGCTGCCCGTTGAGATTGGCCGTCAATCACCAGCGTGTTGTGGCCGCGATTATTCTGTCGAAAAATGGTCCAACGGTCGGAGTTCTGTGATCGATCCCACAGATTCATGCCACGAGATTCGATGCCGTGATATCCTTCCGACCCGAGATCGATGGCCCAACGAACGGTATCGGCGTCCAGGACAAACGAGCCGGTATCCATCTGGCCGTGGTTGGCTGATGGCGAACCGGCCTTGAGGCCGACGAACGTGGCATTTGGATCGGTCCAACTGCTGCGATGGATCGTGATTGGAACGGATCCTTCACCTTGCCAGTGCAAGGGAATCTTCGGCGGTTCCGATTTGATCGAATCGCTTGCCCACAACAGTACAAGTGGCAGGAATCGGTCCTGGCTCCCGCCAGGATCTCCCGCGGGTTTTCTTTTTAGTTCCTCTTGCCAGCGAGGCGTTTCTCCCCAGAGCCAATCGGGACGATCATAGTTTGCGGCGAACCAGAACAGGGCCGGCTGCAGGGCACGTCTCGCTCCTCCGTCTGAATAATTGAAGAAAAGACCGGACGGGCCGGTGGCCAGCTCGGGAAATTGTCCCGTATGGTCAAACCCGGGCGCCTTCGTCAGTCCGAAGTCGGTAGCAAGGACACTTTGCAGCACAGCGATCAGCACGACGTTGTACGACGTGCCGTAGGACCAGTAGCCGGGCCCTTCCGGATAACTTCCGTTCGGTGCGTAGGCATCCATGGCCCGTGTCACATTGTGCAGGGCATTGTGGACCGTTCGAGCGGCCAGATCGGGCTCGTCCTCCAAGACGGCCAGCGCCCCGGCAGTCAAACCGCCGTGACATACCTGGCCCCAATTATTCGAGGCACGTACCCAGCCCTTATGGCGAGTGGTCCAGGGTAGATCAACTCCCTTGTGGATGATGGCGTCGCGTATGGTCGACCTGGCCTCGGAGTCGAGCTCGTGATAGAGCCAGTCATAGCCCAGTGCCAGTGCCCAAGTCATTTCGGCGACATCCAGGAAGTGGCTCGGGTTCCAGTCCGAGAACCGTGCCGCGGCCAGCATTTCCTTTTCACATCGTGTCACGTATTTGTGTTCACCGGTCAGATGAAAGGCCGTGCTCAACAAAAGTGTCCGGCGGACCGCGGTGCGAGATTCTCCCAACAGTCGGCGCCCCTGTAACCTGCGTTCGATGGGAGCCACACCGATCAACGCGTCTGCTTGTCGAATCACGAGAGCGGCGATTTGACGGTTCAAGGGTGTGCGGGCCGCTTGCCGGGCGAGTTCAGCCAACTGCTGCTTGTTGGCCAACAGCCGAGGGTGAGTCTTTGGAGCGGCGTCGATAACCATTCGAACGTCAGCGAGGCTGGTCGTGGGCGGATAAGCGCTCTTCGACACCTCGGCAGAAGTTAGAGGACTGCTTAGAATGATGGCCAGGCAGGAGGAAAGGCCGAACATCGTCACTCTCATTCGAAGCATGATAAATCCTCGCGTTTCGGGCTCGGTGTTTCGTCTCGGTCCGCGCTCATTATCTTAATCACTTTTCGCGTTCCGGTGTGCTCGACGTGACCGGCACGGCGTCGCAATTTCGAACCGTCAAGGCGGTCATTCCTGGATGCCCGCAGGTGGTTGTGAACAGGTCGCGGCACAAGCAAGCCAGAGCCCAAGTGCCTCTAACTCAGGGAATCACGAAGAACATGTCTCAACAACCGGCCTGCATCGGAGTACTTTCACGACGTTCGGAGCGAGTCTGCTTCGCCTCAAAGCGTTCGAACCGGCATGTTCTCATTGGCTTTTTGCTCCTGGCCGGGGTGTTCGCCGGCTGTCGAGGCTGGTGCCGAGACGCTTGTGCCGCTGAACTGAGCGAGGGTCAGATTAAGGCGTTTGCGCAGTTGGCCGTCCAAGGCATCGACAAGGAATATCCGAACAAGCCGTCAAACGTAATGACCGGGCCGGATTCCGTATTATCGCCGCGAGCGATGCACCCCGTGTTTTACGGCTGCTTTGACTGGCACTCGAGTGTCCATGGGCATTGGCTGCTCGTACGCTTGCTCAAGAAGTATCCTCAAGCCTCCGTCGCGCCGACCATTCGGGAGTTGATGGACCGTCAACTGACCGCCGGCAAGCTCTTGCAGGAATCGGAGTATTTCAAGAAACGCGAGAATCGCAGCTTTGAACGGATGTACGGTTGGGCCTGGGCTCTTCGGCTGGCCGCCGAATTGCACACGATGCCCGACCCAAGAGCTCAAGTCTGGCGCAGGAACTTCCTGCCGCTCGAAGAACAGATCGTCAAGTCCATTCGCGACTACCTGCCTCGCCTTTCCTACCCCATCCGAACGGGCGTGCATCCCAATACGGCGTTTGCGCTGGCACAGATCATCGATTACGCGGACACTGTTGGTGACAAATCACTCAAACAGCTGGCCGCCCGCCGCTGCCGTGACTACTACATGAAGGACCGGGCCTATCCGACCGAATACGAACCGTCGGGAGAAGATTTCTTTTCGGGAGCACTGAACGAAGCCGATGCAATGCGTCGCGTGTTGGAGCCGGTTGAGTTTTCGAACTGGTTGGACAAGTTCTTTCCCGATTTACGGGAAGGCCGATTGGGAAATCTGCTGGTACCGGTTGAAGTCAGCGATCTCTCGGATCCCAAGATTGTGCACCTGGCCGGACTGGACCTGTCCCGAGCCTGGGCGCTCGGCGGAATCGCGTCCGCTCTGCCTGCGGAAGATCCACGGGCGGAAACTCTGACGGCGGCCGCACGACGCCACCAGGAAGCCGGGCTCGCATTCGTCCAGAGTGGGCATTACGAGGGTGAGCACTGGCTGGCCAGTTTCGCCGTCTATCTACTCACGCACGTCGGGGCCGAGTGACTCAAGGCTGCCGACTTGACGAACGAAAGCTCAGCGCCCCATTTCCTTCATGACTTCCTTGTAAATATCACTGTCGTTCGGGGCACGTCGAGCGATTTGAGCATAGAGTTCCTGGGCACGCACCGGGTCGGCTTTGGCGACCATCGTGGCCACTCGGTAACGCTGGTGACACCACTGTAACTCCCGGCACTTTTCCGCTGCTTCGACGTTCTGCGGATCCTGCTGCAGGCCTGACAAACGTTGCTGGGCAAGTTGAGCCGATTTGGCCGGAAGCAAATGCCGAGTTTTCTCGTACATGAGCATGGCACAGCAGACATGCCCGTCGTGTTCCAGTGCCTGCCCTTCCTTCCAGAGCCGTTCTGCATCGGGCTCGCGGACGACGGCTTGCACGACCGGTTTGCGACGCTGTTTCGAAAGTGCCGTTTTCACTTCCTTGCCTGCCGCAGGGACGCGACCATAGTCTTTGCTTAACTGCTCAATCTGAGTCATGGCCGTAATCAACTCTCGTGCCGAGTGATCCGTCATCGGCTCGCTCGGCGAAATCGTGTCCCAACGAGCCAGCACTTGCTGCACGTCGGCCAGTTTTTGGCGCGCTTCGCCACCGAGCTCCTGCAGTCGCCGCTTCGCCAGTTGAGTGGTTGTGTCGGGCAACCGCTTCGACGCGATACGCAGGTAGAGGCGGCTGGCCGTGTCAATGTCACCATTGGTTCGTGCCTGATCAGCGACGGCCAACCGCTTGGCGTTTGAAAAAGCCTCTTTCATCAGACGTGCCTGGCGAGCAGCTTGAGCCCGAACGTAAGCAGCTTTTCGCGCCGCCTGAGCAGCACGCGCCTGGTTGTACAATGACAGAGCGCTCGAACCGGGCGCACATCGTCGAGCACCTCAGGCACCGTAGAGTGGCGGAGCAATGGTCAATAAACCAATGACGATCGTGATACCGGACAGCACTCTTCGGTTTGCCATCGCACAGCCCTTTCAACGAGTCCCGCCATTCTCGAAAAAGCGTCTTCCGACCCACACGCGTTGCTTTCGGTCATTCTACAGCAAGGTAAGACACGGGGACAGGTACAATTTCCCCGGTAAATTGAGCATAATAGGTGGTCCGCTTTTTGTGTGGGGAAATGGTAGGGTCGCGTGAAATAGCGGTTCCCTGGTTTTGCTTCGTCTTGGGCGGCCGTCCGCGCGAGTCGAGTGTGGCTTTCAGTGTGAGATGGCGGGCGGTGGGCTCAACCCACGAACCGTTAGAGTACGGTTGATCTCGGCGCCGGTCAGTGCCTGGTACACTCGGTCGAGTCAGTCGGCCGGTTGAGGCATGGGCCATGGTCCAAGCGGCAGTGCGCGAGGATCGTCAGGATGGAGCCAAGTATCCGCATCGTGCCGACCTTTCGCATCCGGTGCCGCCCAGTTTGCTGTATAAAATGTGCCTGTCCCGGTTTTTAGATTACTCAGAGAGGGGTACGGTCATGGGTCTTTTCTGCATGATGCCAGTCGCTCGCCGATCGTTGGTCGTTTTCTTCTTCTTTTCATGCGTTTCGGTTGCTTGGATGGAACAACCGGTGATGGCCCAGACGGTTCGGCCCGCATTCCTGGATCGGACAGCCGATCTGAAATTGCAGCCGGGTGGAAGTGCCGCATGTTGGGCCGATCTGAACCGGGACGGGTGGATCGACCTGATCGCCGGCGGCGTTTGGCAGAACGACGAAGGCCGGTCGTTTCACAAGGTGACCGACGGTGTCGGTTCGGTGGTGGCGGCCGATTACGACAACGACGGTTTCGTCGATTTATTTTCCTGGTCCGGTATGCGGCTGTTTCGCAACGAGGGAGGCAAATCGTTGGTTCCGGTCGAGTTGCCCGAGCTGCCAGCTTGTGTGTCACGTGGGGCATGCTGGACCGACTTGAACAACGACCGTTTTGTCGATCTGTATATCGGAGGCTATGAAGATTGGAACAAGGGAATCACGTATCCGGATCTGATTCTGTTCAATGAGGGAGGCAAGCGATTTAGACTGGCCTGGAGTGAAACGCGGTATCGGGCCCGAGGGGTCACGGCCTGTGACTACGATACCGACGGTGACCAGGATATCTATGTTTCGAATTATCGACTGCAGCCAAATATCCTCTGGATCAATGACGGGACCGGCAAGTTACGCGACGAGACGGTGGCTCGCAACGCGGCAGCCACATCCAAGGGGTTTGCTGGTGGACATGCAATCGGCTCGGCATGGGGTGACTTTGATAACGACGGATGGATGGACCTGTTCGCCGGCAATTTCGCTCACGTCGATAACCGGGGCGATCAGCCGAAGTCCCGTTTCTTGCGCAACATGGGGCCCGACCATGCATTCACGTTCAAGGACAAGGGCACGTGCGGTATTCACTACCAGGAATCGTACGCCAGCCCCAGCGCGGCCGACTACGACAATGACGGTGATCTTGATCTGTACTTCACGACCGTCTACGCCACGGCGAGTTTCGGCCGACACAATTATCCGGCCCTGTTTCGCAATGACGGCAAGTTCCTGTTTGTTGATGTAACCGAAGCGTCGGGGTTACAGAAGCTGCCGGCCACGTATCAAGCTGCCTGGGCTGATTACGATCGGGACGGCGACCTGGATCTGGCGACGGCCGGCCGTGTGTTCGAAAACCAGTGTCGTGCCAACCACTGGCTGGAAATCGTCGTGAAGGGAGACGGGCAACAGACCGACCGATACGCCATCGGAACGCAGGTCCGTTTGCATGTGGGGCCAAGTACGCTTACTCGGCAGGTCGAAGCCGGGACGGGCGAGGGTAACCAGAATAGCCCCGTCCTCCATTTCGGGCTCGGCGAACACTCTCAGCCGTTGGCCATTTCGATCGCCTGGCCTGGCGGTCAACGGCAGCACGTTGATTCCGTGAAACCAGATCAACGAATCACCGTCTCGCCCGACCGAGCGTCGATGTTGAAGAAGTGACCGGAATCCGTCTGGCCGGCTGAAGCGACGGGGTCCTTCACCGGGACGGAGTGAGGTACAATTCGCCAAGAAGTCGGACGCCGGTTCGGTGCCCGATACCGAAGACCTGCCCCCTTCTTCAGCCATTCACTACTTGATTTTGGCCAACGATCTAAAACAGGAAGCACGACATGCGCTATCGGCATATTCTCTTTTCCGTTCTGGCGATTGCGACTTTGCAGGGCTGTTCTTCGTCGGAAGAGGGCGCATCGGGATCGGCGGCATCCGATCAGGGCCTGTCGGTTGGCGACGCGGGACGCGCCGGTACGTCAGAGACCGGCGACCAGGGGAAGAACCAGGAAAGGAGAGACTGGCCGAATTGGCTTGGCCCGGACGGTGATGGGATTTCGAAAGAGCCCATGGTCGTTTCCCAATGGGCGGACGAAGGTCCGGCGCGGCGCTGGACCGCCCATGTCGGCACCCGTGTCAGGTCTCTGTCGAGG
>CAYNDU010000083.1:0-13746 GCA_964395615.1 uncultured Pirellulaceae bacterium
CCAGTGAACACCTTGCTCAGCCCAACCGCTACGCGAGCCCGTTCCTGCACCCGTGCGGTTCACGCGTTCGCCGATCATCTTTTGGCGATCCTACGGGGTTGCGGGCCCCGCGACACCGAACGCCCGTGAGTGGTTCCGGGAGGAACCGCGGCCCTTATGCGGCAGCAGCGGTCCGATCGGATCCCCTGACGGACTCGTTTGTTGAGCCGATTCTAACCGTGAACGAATCCGTTTGGCGCTTTGTGATGTGGCTTGGCCCGCTACACCCCGATTCGGGCCGCTTGATGGTGTTGATTAGCACCACTATAATCGCCGGCTCCGCCCCGCATCGCGCCGGATTTGGCACAGCGGATGGCTTCGATTCGTTTTCCGACGATCCAAGCCTGCCCGAGAGGACGCGTCCTGGGTGGCGGTGACTGAGGAAATGGCAAAGCACGGGGCGTTGAGCGCCGATTAGAATCTCTTAGTCGAAGGAGAAGCATCGTGGCAATCCGAGTTGCAATTAATGGCTTTGGTCGTATTGGACGTCTGACGTTTCGGATCTTGGCCAGCCGCCCGGATGAGTTTGAGGTGGTGGCCGTGAATGACCTGACCGACAACAAAGTCCTTGCCACGTTGCTGAAGTACGACAGTATCCATGGGCGATTTCAAGGCGACGTCGAATACGATGACAAACACCTGATCGTCAACGGTCGCAAGGTGCTGGCGCTGGCGGAACGCAGTCCGGCTGACTTGCCGTGGGGCGAACAGAATGTTGACGTCGTTATTGAGAGCACCGGTATCTTTCGAGCTCGTGCAACCGACAAAAAGGTCGGGTATGATACGCACCTTACAGCGGGTGCTCGCAAGGTCATTCTCAGCGCTCCGGCCAAAGACGCCCCCGATCTGACCTGCGTGATGGGAGTGAATGACCACCTGTTGACCCCGGACATGACCTGCATTTCGAACGCCAGTTGCACGACCAATTGTCTGGCACCCGTGGCGCAAACGCTCCACAAGGAATTCAAGATTGTCAACGGCCTGATGACAACCGTCCATGCGTACACCAACGACCAACGCATTCAGGACCAGCCGCATGACGACCTTTATCGTGCACGAGCGGCAGCTCAGAACATCATTCCCACCAGCACCGGAGCAGCCAAGGCCGTCGGCCTGGTGATCAAAGAACTGCAGGGAAAGCTGACGGGAATAGCCATGCGTGTTCCAGTCGCCACGGGAAGTGTTGTCGACTTGACCGTCAACCTTGAGAAGACGGCCACGACGGAGTCGATTAATGCCGCCATCAAAAAGGCGGCCGAGGGGTCGCTCAAGGGCATCTTGGCCTACTCGACCGATCCGCTCGTATCGAGCGACATCATCGGCGATTCGCACAGTTCGATCTTCGCCTCGGATTACACGCAGGTCATCGGTGCCGAAGGCAAGATGGCCAAGGTCGTCAGCTGGTACGATAACGAGTGGGGCTACAGTTGCCGCACGGCCGACCTGGTGGCCAAGATTGGTGCCATGTAAACGAGGCACCGACCGTTCGTCGCCGCGTGCCGTCAGCCCGCCCCGGCAGACGACTTGGTCCCCGTTTTTCGCGAAGCGATGGCGATCATCACTGCGGTGATGGCCAGCGGTACGACAAACTGCGGCCAATGTGCCAACTGGGGTGGGAAGCCCAGCCCGATATTGAGCGATCCCGTTCCCGGTTCCGTTGGCATGCGAAACGTGACGGCCTGCAGACTGGAAGCGACCGCCAGAAGCAGAGCGGCGGTCAACCACCAGCCCAACCTCGCGCCGCTTCGCATGGCCAGCCAACCGACGGCCAGAGTCAACACCGCCGCCGGTACGTAGGCTGCGCCGGCGAAGAGTATGCCGGCCAGGGAAAGTGCCCATGGAATCTCCTTGAGGGATTCCAACATGTGACAAACGCCGACCAGCATGACGACGTAACCAACGACCAGCACTACCCAGGAGGGCACGGGCGCCAAGAGAAACGTCCAGACCGGGTGGCGACAGGCAAAGTGGGTCCTTCCCTCGGGCGGTCGGCCAATATCGGTTCGGCGGCTACCCGCGTCCGCTTGCTCTTCCAAGAGAACACTTTGGAACGTCTCACTACTCATCTTGCGATTCCCTTCATCAATGAGTCAGTTGTTGAGTTATTCGAATTCGGTCTGCTCTCGCGCACTGCGCGGTGGGCGAGTTTCAACGCCTGGTCGATGCCTTGAACCGCCGGCACTTCAAAGTGACGGGGAGACACCCTAGTGACGGGGACCCTTCCCAATACACTCAATGCTCGGCGAGCAAACCGATGCTTCTAGGACCCGGGCCGGTCGTGCGAATCGTCACGGATCTGAACATCGATCACCTCGGAACGCTTGGATTCCGTGTGATCGCCTGAACCCAGATTCTGGACTTGAAAATTGCGTCGAAACCAGGCGGAAGCCCAGACCTGATAGGCTCGACGACAGAACGGGATCAACAATGTCAGGCCGAACGTGTCGGTGATCAGGCCGGGCGTCAGCAATAAGGCCCCGGCGCAGAAAATCATCGCAGCGTCCCAGATCGCATTGGTCGGTAATTCTCCGTGCGACAGGGCATCGCGGATTGAAACGAGCGTTCGCCACCCCTGGAACCGAGCGAGCAAGGTACCAACCACACCCGTCGCCACGACCACAACGACCGTGGTCATCAAGTTCGTCTGATGGGCCAATTCCCAAAGCAGCCAGAATTCCAGCAGGGGAACGGTTGTAAACAGTAATAAGAGTCGGATTAACAAGATCGGCAGTCCGGCACGTGTACGGCTCCCCGTGCGATCACAACGAACACGCGGTTCAGGTTTATCTGGTCGACATCATGACATCCGGCGTCGCTCGCGGCCAGTTCCAACCGTTCCCAGCGACACGATAGAATCGAGTTCTTGAAGGGACCGCAGTTGAACGGTGACGGACCTGCCGAGCCCCGGCTTGTCCAATCCCACTCATCTACTTGATCTCTGCCGCTCGGCTCGCAAGACGATCGGCTTCTTCCGCGTTGCCGAGCGCTCGTTGCATCGACGCGAGGTTCTCCAAGGGCACCGACAGCGACCGCGAGCCGTAGGCACCGTCTCGGACCGCTTGCTCGATGCGTCGCAGTCCTTCCTGCGTCACCTTGACCGCCTCTTCCTTGCGATTCGTATTCCAGTATGAGACGCCCACACTGATCAACTGCTCACCGGTCGCACCCTGTTCATCGATCAGGCTTTGCGGGTAACGTCCGGTAAGTCGAGGCCGTGCTTTGTCGTACCATTCGACGGCGGCCACATCGTCCTGTTTGAGGATCCCGTAGACGGCACCAATCAAGAACTGCAGTTGGCCAAGATGATGATCGGTCTCAGGGCAGTCTTGTCGCGACTCGCCGGCCGCCACCAGAAGAGCGTCTGCGTTGTTGGCGTATCGTAACGCGTCGTCAGGTCGGTCGTGGCGGTATTCGGCGCGGGCCGCATGCCAGAGTGCCGTGCCGAGCTCCCATTCGATAGACGCACGGTAGTCATCGTCCTCAGCCGTAGCAATGAGCTCACGCCCCAACTTGATCGCCGCATTGGCCAGATCGGTCGGGACGCCTTTGCCCTGCAGAGCGTCCAGGCAGTGAAGCGACGAGCCGTAGACACTGAGCATAATCTCCTGGTGTCCGCCGTCTTCGTTGAGCAGTTTCTGAGCCGTTTTTTCTGCGCTGTTCAGCCACTGGGGTACGACTTCATGCCGCGTTTCCCACGGGCCGTACGCGATGATCTCGGCCAGCGCCAACTCGCAATGTACGAGCAGATGGCGGGCGGCAGCCCGCTGCCGGCCCTCCGATACTTGTTGGGCGAGCAATTTGATGGCATCCACGGCTTCATCCATGGCCCGTTTGTAGTTTCGTGGCGGGGTGGATGCTAAGAGTCGCGCACGCAACAGGTGGGCGCGCGCCTCTTCCAGGCCCGTCAACCGTTGTTGCGCAAGCAATGTCTCGATCGCATCCAGCGCGTCGCCATTCTGGCCGCTCCGGTAGGTCAGTTCAGCCACCAGAAGTTGAAAATCCGTTCGCTGTGGGGCAAGTGCCAGAGCACGATGTGCGGCCGCAAGTGCAGAAGAAATCTGACCGCACGCCGCATGGACCTCGGCAGCCTGGCCATACGCCTGCGCGTTGCTTTTTCCCAACACCTCCACGATGGCCAGGTCGGCCAGGCAAGCTCCGTATTGCCGGTCCGCCTCCGATTCGGCCCGCAGGAGGAAGGGCTCGGCGCTAATCGACTCCAATACCACCTGGCCCACCATCGGCCCCTCTCCCGAATAGGCAAACATCAGCCCTCGCTCAGGATAGACCTCGCCCAGCAACTGACCGCGGTTGTCGGAAATCGGAACGGATCGAAATCGGGTGAGCTGAAGTTCCGACGCGACCGCATCGCGGACGCTTCGGGCGGGCAAATGGATCACGATGGACTGCACCGTCTGGTCGGAAAGGTGGAACTCCACTTTCGGGAAGGGACCCACGACATACGTCATGACGGTGAACGCGTCGGCCGCATCCACTGTGCCTGGCTCGCCCAACAGGTTGATCAACGTTTCCCGATCAGTCTTCCCGGGCGTTACGCCCTGGAACTTGGCAGCATGGACGTCGGCTAGAACCTGCTTCACTCCCGTGTCGGCCTCCGTCGGCTTGACGACCGTCGGCAGAGAATCCAGCGCCCGAGGTGGCTGTTCTGCATCCGGCAACAGATCGGGGGCCAGCATGGCCGGCGGGGCCGCACGACGGGCCGTTCGAAGTGCTTTTGTCTCACCAACCGATGAATCGGGGTGTGCGAGCGGTTGCTTCTTTGCGGCGACGGGCCGGGGGTCCGGGACCGTTTCTCTTGCCGGAGCAGACGCCGTTGGGGGAGCCGGTTTGCTCGCCTCGGATGTTGAGGGCGGACCGTCGCTCGGCGACATTTCGGGCTCGACTTCGCGCCGCCCGTCACGGGGTGACGTGATAGGGCTGATGGGAAACGCCGAGGGTCGCGACGGATCGAGTAGAGGTCCGGCTTTCGGTAAGGTCGGAGACAGTTGAGAATCGGACCGTCCCGTTTGACTCGCGGCCGACGGGGTCGAACTCCGTGTGGCAGGCTTGTCACGTCGCGACGTCGTTTCCAGCGTTGTTTCGGGAGAGTCTTTCTTGGGCGTTCCGAGCGGGATGAGCCGCCCTTCGGCTGTCCGCTGACCCTGTGATTCCATCTTCCCATTGGGCGGAACATCGGACTTCGCCGAGTCCATTTTCTCGACCGTCGACGGACGCTTCTGGTCGGGCTCTGCAGCCTGTTCTTGTGCCACGGCCGAACGGGATTTTTTCTTCGGACGGACGGCCAGACGTACGACCGGGCCGCCGCTCGGTCTCCGCCGCATCGGCGAGGTCGACGCCACTGCTGTCGACGACTTGTCCGCGGCGGTTGTGTCGGTTGCCACTTGTTTCGGACGCACAACGATTGGAGACGTTGCGGTACCCGCGGTCTGGCTGGCGTCTTGGACGTCGGCCTCATCGGCCGCCGCCGTGGAAAGGCAGATCGCGCCGAGAACGCCGAAGCCGCACAGCCGCTGGAACCATTTGGCCTGTCTCGTCGATCGTGCCGCGAACCGTCCGCTTGTGTCCCGCACTTCCTGTTGCATAGCGTGTTCCTCCTGAACACGATGGTTGAGCCGTCTTGATGCACGGCTCCACATACCCCTGGGGAAAATGGCACGGGATGATAGCGGCCGAGTGGGCGATGCGTAAAGGCTGATTCGGGCACCAAAAAAGAGAAAAACCCGACGGCAATGTCTCGGAGTTCGTATTCAACGAAATTGGCTGTCTCGGCGGTTTAGGTGAGCGGTGTAAGGACGGGCAAATGGGGAACCGCCAAGCCAACGCCATAACAGGCAACAAGGCGATAACATGCAACAACGCGATCCATCGCGTCAACGCGACAAAACGAGGATGAGGTCCGTGCTGTGATGAGGATCGAAGGGGGCACGTTCGAAATTGCCGTAGGTCGACACGGTACCGGCTCCGGCCGCTCGAGCCATTTCAGACAGTCTGGTCTCGTCCAGGGAAAGCAGGGGGGCCGAGTGGCTTGCGATGATCTCGGGTCCGTCGGGGTCAATCGCGACCAGTTCGACGGAGGCGTCGGCCGAGCTTCGGTGGATCCCTTTGATAACGACGACCGATCGACCCTCGAGTTGAATGTGCTTGCACTTTTGCCAGGTGCATTTCTGGTCTTCGAATCTCTGGGTGTTGTGGACCTGCAATAATAGCAAGCCTCCCGGTCGCAATTGTCCAGTCAGGCAGCGGAGCGCGCTTTTGGCGGTGGCCGAGTTGGGGGCCAAAGCCAGCGAGTTGCCGATACAGAGGATCAGGTCGAAGGACAGGCCCTGTTCGCTCGGCTCTGTGTACGACCGTTGGACCCAGTGGATGGGCGAGTTTTCCCCGACGCGCTCCCTGCCCCGTTGGAGCATGGGGCCACTGAGATCGGCTGCTTCCACTTGCATGCCCCACGACGATAACAGCTCGGCGTGGCGGCCGGTTCCGCAGGCGGCATCCAGCACGCGGTCGCCCGTCACTTGATCGACAAGGTGACGTAACAGGGGCGTTTCGTATCGCAGCCGGGCTGTCCAATCGATCAGAGCGTCATAGATGTCGACCAGAGCATCAAAGGACTGTTTGGCCATGTGATCCGTGGGGGTTAGGCGGCACGCAGTTCCGGAATCACTCGTTGCACTTTCAGGTGACGGGATTGGCAAAGATCAACGATACTCGGTTCGCCAAACAAGCGATCGGGTCGCCACAGTTCCACGATCGGTCGGTCAAACTGCATGCCCCGTGACCGCAATACGCGTCCCACCCGCCCGTCGTTCATCTGGACGCACGATCCCAAGGGGAACAAAGAAACGCTCATCAGCAAACCGCGCATGGCGGACGAATCGAACAGGCCGGCCGCCGTATCGTGAAGTAGTTTCTCGACGGCATAGTAGGGCAACAACCCTGAGCGATGGGGCCTTTGGGAGACCAACGCGACGTAGACGTCTGCCAGAGCGGCGATCCGAGCCAAATCGTGAATATCGTCTCCCATTCGCCCTCGCGGGTAGCCGCTGCCGTCGAGTCGCTCGTGCATTTGGTAGGCAATGAGCCGGACGGCGTCGGGGATGTTCCGCCCGGTTGCCTTGAGCAATTCGAGCGCATGCACCGGGTGGCCCGCGACGATTTGGAACGATTCATCGTCCAGCACGCGGGGACTTGTATAGAGTTCTTCGGGCACGCGCAACATGCCCAGGTCGTGCACGAGGCAGCCGGCCGATAGCTCGACTAATTGACCTTCATCGAGTCCGAGGTTCGCGCCGATGGCGGCCGCCAACATGGCAGTGTGCCAGCTGTGCCGGACCGGATATCCGGTTGATTGAGGGTTGATCCCCAGGCATACGAACAGGTCAATATCCGGTGTGATCTGCGAAACGGTTTGTTGAGCCACGTCATGCACCGAGCTGACGGCGCCGGCCCGCCCCTGGCCAAACTGGCTGAAGACGGTGTCGAGCAACTTCATCGAACGTTGTTGCACGTGCACCAGTTCACGCCGATGCTGCGGGTCGTACGGAGTGGTGCTCTGAGGATCCACCTGGATCGCCCGGTATCCCGGTTGAAGCTTGCATCTCAGCGGTCCGCCTCGGTCGATCGCCTGATCGAGTTTGCGCGCTTCGAGCGTATGGATCGACGGCCGAAGATTGGCCCGGTTCTCCGGTACGTGCCGTTCACTGCCCGTGGATCGAAAAGAACGCAGCTGAGGCAGATCGTCACGGTGGATCAGCAGTCGCCGGACTCCACGGTCCCAAAGTCTCTGGAGCACTTCATCGGATACGGCGACGCCTGCTCCCACCACGACTCGGTCGTGCTCGTCGCGTATGGGATGGTCGGGGGTGATTCCCGGTTCCAACGACGAAATTTCTATTTGATGGAGCATCATTCCACATCCACCCGAAAGATGATTTGCCCCGTCGGTGGACTTTCCAGACGCCGGTACTAAAGTCTACCTCAGTGGCTTCTCTTACGTATCGGTAATCAAAGTGATTCACGTTGAACGTGGAGTGAACTGCCGACACAGATGGACCGGGTTTAAACGATTGACCCGGTTGCCGGATCCCCGTTGATCGACAGGACCCGCACATCTCTCACAATTTGTGCAGCACGCGCGACCCTGCCGACCGGCCTGGCATAGTGGACACCGGAGCCTCGCAACAACTCTGCCGTTTTCGACAGTCTTACCCTTTCCTGGCCGAATCGGGGCCCCATTGCAATTCGAGCGCCCGTTGGTGGGCCCGTTCGAGATGCCCGGCGGTCAGCGACCGATGAATGGCTGCCAGATCGTCTCGATGACGGGGCTTAAAGGGAACTGCCTGTCGATGAGAAGGCGGCCGAGGCACGATGATGCGAGCGATGGTGTCGAGCAATTCGTCCAATCCGTGACCACACAGCGCGCTGACTCTGACGCCCTGGCCCGCGCGCATTCGGTTGGGCGGTTCCAGATCGGACTTGTTGTCGACCCGAACGACTGGACAGGCAAAATTCAGTTTCTCCAGGTCCCATGACGGGTCGGCCCGTCCCGTCACATCGGTCACCCACAACACCACGTCCGCCGCACGCATTTGCTCGCAAGCTCGATCGATCCCCTCGCCTTCAATCTGATCAGCCGCAGCGCGCAGGCCCGCCGTATCGGAGATGATGACGGGCCAGCCGTCGACGGCCATCGGCGCCTTCAGGACGTCGCGCGTCGTTCCGGCCGTTGTCGATACAATGGCTCGCCGGTAGCCCAGCAACGCATTGAGGAGACTGCTCTTCCCGGCATTCACCGGACCGGCGATCACCACATGCCATGGTGTGACCAGATGTTGGCCGAGCGACCACCAGGCCTGGAGATCAGCCAGCTGCCGGACAGCGGCCGCCACCTCTCGCTCCTCGATCATTCGCCGTATTGCTTCCAGGCTCCGCGACAAGCAGCCTCGGGACTGGTCGAGCAGGATTGCGGCCGTCCGCTCGGTGGGCGCCTGGCACAAGGCCTTGGCCGCTTCGGCACAGAGCCGGTCGTTCGCCCGATAGTCGACCCACGCTTCGGCCGAAGTGAGCGTGCACCCACAGGCCTGCAAGCTACTCAAGACCCGGTCCACAGCAGCCCGCCCACCGTGACAATTCACTTCAACGTGAATCTCGCTGTGGCAGCAAACGATGAGCTCTTCGCCGGCCGAATCGTCATCGACCGTCGACGGTGAGAACTGACACCCCGCGGGGCCCCTGGTTCGAGCCCCGAGCGGAGTCGTCGCTGGCGAGGTTGGCCGAGACGGCCGCACCGCGCCGGACGGGACGGAAACCGGCTTGTTCGATCGGGCAAGGCAATACCAGTGGCCCAAAACTACCTGGCCGAAGGGGATCTCTGCAAGTGACTCTTTCCGGATCGGGCGGAAACAGGTTGAAACTCGATCGATGGCCTGCCGGCCAAATACGACCACGGTGGCCAAAGCCCCGCGACCGACGGACGTCAGCTCAGCCGCCCTGCAGACCGGTTCCGTTGGACCGGAAATCTGGCCTCGCCGCTCATCGCGGTCAGTCATCGATGGGCTCCCTCGACGACTCATCCATACGGTTGCCGCATTGCTCGGCCACGACGCGTATGCCCGATAGAACGAGATGGGCCTCGTAATGAACGGGTGACGGTAAGACGTCGAGCAGTTCTCTCCCAAAACCGCCGGTGCAGATGACGGCCCTCTGCTCGGCTCCCAACTGCCGGTCGATCTGCTTGACCACCTCGCGCACGGCACCCAGGCATCCCCATGCCAGGCCGCTCTGCAGGGCCCGCTGTGTGTCGGTGCCAATTGGCGTCGGAAGGTCGCGTAAATCGATATCTGCGAGCTCTGGTAGGGCAGCCGTACCTAGTGCCAGCGCCCGAGCAGTCGTCAGGGGTCCCGGAATAATGGCGCCGCCCAGGAACCTTCCATGTTCATCCAAGGCATCGACAGTGATCGCCGTGCCGGCGTCAACGATGATCATCGCCTGTTTGGCGGTCCGCATTCGTTGGGCAGCGGCGGCGGCCGCCAGCCTGTCTCCACCCACGCGACCGGGCTCGGAGACACAGACTTCCAGTGGAAAATCGACGTTCTCCAATCGGCGGTAGGTATCCTCCGGGCGACGCTCACCGACCCACTCGGCCAGGGATCGTTCCATGGCCGCCGAGACCGAAACCACCGTCCAGGCCAGTCGTTCGTTCGGAAGACGCGAGCCCACCTGCTGATCAAGCACGGGTCCCCAAGCCCGACGGCTCGACAGCGCGGTCGCAGTGTCGACTTCCCGGCCGGTCCATGTCGGGACGGTCCAGTAGACGGCGGACGGCGCTTGCCCAGACGGGTCTGCGGCGTAGAGCCCGAACTTCACGGCGCTGTTTCCCACGTCGACCGCGAGCAGCCAATTATCTCGATGGCAACACATCGTGATCGTCCCGGCCGGTTGGCGGCAATTTGCCGGGTCCTTTTTCTTCGGTTTCCCCCGTTTCACGCGCCCCGTTTTCACCGGACGCTCGATGGCGAGGTGCATCTTCATGGGGCCCAATTTCATTCGGCACAGTTTCATTCGGCACAGTTTCACTGGGCACAGTTTCACTGGGCACAGGCGCGGACGCTGGTCGATGGGGTGGGTGTTCGCTGCGTGCGGGTGTGGCCTCTGAGGGGGGCGCAGGCGAGGGGAGCGCAGGTGAGGGAAGCGCAGGTGAGGGGGGCATTGTGGCCGCGTCGATTTGAGTTGACTCACAAGCCAAGTGTTCGCAAACCACTCCGACCAAACGCTGAAGGCCGGCACCGGTCACTGCGGAGACCAACAGCACTTCCCTGCCCAACGCATTGGTCAGCTCCGCATGGACGGCCCCGGCCGTTGGCAGCTCGGCCTTCGTGACGACGACGATCTCGGGCCGTGCGGCGAGCGATTCGCTATAGCGTTCCAGTTCCAATCGGATGGCCCGGTAATTGGCAATCGGATCCGATCCGTCCATCGCCATCGGTTCGACAAGGTGCACGAGGATTCCGGCCCGTTCGATATGTCGCAGGAACTCATGTCCGAGTCCGATTCCACGGTGCGCGCCTTCGATCAGGCCCGGAATATCGGCCAGGACGAACGAGGAATCGGCATCGATTTGGACGCGTCCCAGGTTGGGGTATTTGGTAGTAAATGGATAGTCGGCAATCTGCGGCCTGGCACGGGAAACTCGGCTCAAGAGAGTACTCTTGCCGGCATTCGGCATTCCGATGAGACCGACGTCTGCGATGACCTTGAGTTCCAGCAGCAGAGCGCGTCGTTCACCCTCTTCGCCGCGTGTCCATTCACGGGGAGCCTGATGTGTGGCCGTCTTGAAACGAGCGTTTCCGCGACCACCCTTGCCTCCGCGGGCGGCAACAAACTGATCGCCGTCGGTGACAAGGTCCTTTATGACGAAATGATGTTGCGCGTCCATAACCAGCGTGCCCGGCGGCACGAGCAAGGTGATGGACGGTCCGCGTCGTCCCTGCCGATTGGCTCCGCTCCCGTGACGACCCGACTCGGCATTCCAGCTCTGACGATGGGCCAGGGCGTTGAGGCTATCGACGCCGGCTTGGGCAACGATGAAGACGCTTCCGCCATCGCCCCCATCGCCTCCATCCGGACCGCCTCGAGGAACATAGCGCTCGCGACGAAAACTGCAGCAGCCGTTGCCGCCTCGCCCGGCCCGTACATCGATCTTCACCCGGTCAACAAACATTGTCTCGCCATGTTATGGGAGCTGGCGATCCGGTCGGCCCAGCTCAAAGGGCCCAGCTCAATTGACCCGGCTTGATCCGGATGAGGGCGAACAAGACGAAGGGGGCCCGAAGTCACGACGAAGGCGAAACGGTCGATTCACCCAGTGACCACGTTGATCCGCCGACCCTTGCGGTCGAACATGACCACGCCCTCAGACAGCGCATAGAGGGTGTAATCCTTGCCCTGCCCAACGTTCGCGCCGGGGTGGAATTTGTTGCCGACTTGACGCACGAGAATATGGCCGGGCGCAACGCGTTGCCCACCGTATTTCTTTACCCCACGCCGCTGGGCGTTCGAATCTCGGCCGTTGCGGCTCGATCCCTGGCCTTTCTTATGAGCCATTTCCGGTATCCTCGCTAAGAGACGGGTCCGTCGATCAAAAGCAAACGGCCGTCGGTCTGGTTGGTCAACGCGATCATTTTGCGCCAAACCTTATCTTTTAGCGATATCTCCAGAGATAATCAAGCCGCTCTTTGACGCCATACGTGACCAGGATCTCGTTCTGTCGTTGTGGGTCCGCATCGTAGGGCACGCCGAAATAGATCTGGTCCTCGTGTTCCCGGATGGAATCCCCCGGTCGCCAGAAGTTCAGAACGAGCGTCTTTTCCAGATAATCACGACCTTTTCCCGGCGGATCGCCCGGTTGAAAGGCGTCCGGCAGATCGACCGGTTTGTAGGCGTTGGTTAGTCCCTGGACGAGAATCGAAAAGTAATCGACTCGCGGATCGATATCTTCCCAGGTCGCCAGCCCCCAAACCTCGTTCGGGGAATCGGGCGTGCTGATTCCAATCGGCTCTTTGCTGATTTCCACGGAATTGAGCAGTGGCCGGCCCTTTCGTTCGATCTCTTCTATCGGCTTTCTTGCGGAAGGCATGACCCGGTCGAGATAGGTCTTGCCGTAACGATGGCTCTGCAAAAGCATCCGAGGAAAGCAGAAACGGCCTTCCCGAGCGATTCTCTTCGTGTCAAAAACGACGTGTCCCCAGGCGTCCTTGGTGCCCTGAGGCTGCAAATCGCCACCCAGATACCGCAATCGGTAGACCATATACCAGATGAGCTTACGCTGCATCTTGCCGCTCGGCTGCGGTACGTCCACGTAAACCGTCCGCACCGGCATAAAAGAAAACTCAAAGTTCCAAATCTCGCGACGGAGAATCGTCAATTTCGACCGCTCAAAGACCGTGCGACTCTTGGCCAGATAGTTCGGCTTCCAGTCCAAATCCGAAAGACCCTTGACAATCTCCACCATCTCCATCGGCCCCGAATACGTCTCTTCGTATTCGCGATTCGTTGAGATGACCGTCAGCACACCTGGTGCGAGCGGTTGAGTTTGAGCGACGACGGACGATGTGCCGCTTCCCATCATCGCTACTATGACGCTGGTCATTATCAATCGCCATACCATGGGGCACCCTGCAACCTTTTAGGTGATGAAAGACGTTTAGGCCGGCTCGGAATCTCCGGCTCGGAACCAAGTTCGAGATCGATCGGACTTTTAGTATAGTTACCCAGTTTCGCTATTATCAAGCGTTTAACGGGTTTCCCTTCCCAAATCACCCCCGATCAAGCGCCGGTGACCCGAATATCCGGCCCTACCGGCCGCGACCGAAGGATGACTCAGCACGAAGACGCCAACCGATAGACCCCGCCGTGTGGGTGGCGTGTGAAGTCCGTGTTGCGATCCCGTTTCGACCGGGTGACCTTCCAAGGCGGTCGGAGCATCTCGTTACGGGACGCCCTGGAGTTGGAAACGTATGGCTCGGGGACCCTCAGAGACGGGGATTCTCTTGGACGGGGATCCTCAAAGACGGGGATTGCCGTGCGGGCCGTTTATTGGCTTGGGGGAGTCTCGCGACGCGCGAGGCCTTGGTTATTGGCGGGTGCAGGAACGGGCTCGTTTTAGGTGGACGTATTCAGCGCGATCTTGACGTT
>CAYNDU010000084.1:0-13572 GCA_964395615.1 uncultured Pirellulaceae bacterium
CAGTGAACACCTTGCTCAGCCCAACCGCTACGCGAGCCCGTTCCTGCACCCTGCCGCCGGCAATTCGCTTTCCAGCGGACGCTCACTCGATCGGACCGCCAACCTCGCGTGGTCATTGTGCATTTGTATCCTCACCTTCTAACTCGTCGTTCCGTTCGCTCATCGGCGCAACGTCGGGGTCAGGCAGGACCGGGGACGCCAGACCGGCCGGAAATCTGGGAAGTTGATCCGCGTTGATTCGCAGGATCCGCGTGAACGGTCCGTCCCCAATACCGGCCGAGAGGTAGTCGGACAGCGTACGCTGGTCGAAAGGCAACAGGCTTTCTTCCCACGAAAACATGGTACCCGGCTGGGGCCGTTCCTCGTGAAACCACGATGCACCTTCATCGGTATTCAGGTCGTCGAATGTGAACTTGTGATTCGGCGAATCCGGGTCGGACGTAGAGATTTCCAGAACGGTCTTCGTGTTCTTATAGTAGTTGTTGCTTCCGCTCACATCGACGAACATCCCGCTATCTTCCGTCGACACTCCTCCCGACAGCTGGTACAGCCCGTAGGCAGGCATCGTGCGCCCAGTGACCATCAGGCAATCGTAACAGTTGGCAGCCAGGCCCAAATGAAAGGGTGCCGATGGATCGGCCTTCATCAAACAGAGTCCGAGTTCGTTGACCGCCAGCATCCGGCGCAGGAAGAGCGTGACTCGACCATGTTCCCATCGTGGCGGCACATCGGTCCCACCCACCTCCACCAACCGACGACTGCTCAGGAAGACTCCGTGGTCCCACGACAGCAAGAACGGTACCGCTCGGTCGGCCACGATAAAACTCGCCTGGCCGCGCGCCAGGCATTGTTCCAGCCAGATCGTCGGGACCGACGAGGACATGGTCTGATCGGTGGAATCCACGGAAGGCACGTTCGAACGCGAATTCAAACGGAAGAAGGCAAGGGACGTATCTTCGGAAGACGTTTGACCGCGAATCGTAAACGTACAACGCCGAAACTCCACCTTGTCGATGGAGTCGAGCAGAAACAGACAGCGTTGCCGAGGCTCGTCATCCACCGACGACGCGTCCCAGTAGAAGTGTGTGTCGAGCCACGTCAGGTGCCCTCCCAACACGCGCATCATGGCGTTTGGCCCTTCCGACACACTGTCTTCGGACGCATCATCAAACTGAATCACCGGCCGATAACCCTCGGCACCGCGAATCACCAGGTTTTGTCGAGGGATCTGGTCAATGGGTAGATCCTGGGCAGGCACCCGGCGTACACCGCTAAAGCGCAGTTCGATTTCCGCAACGCGATCGAGTTGTGTCACGGCCTGCAACGCGCCGGCCAGGGTTGGAAACACCAACGCGTCGCTATCCGAAACGATGTCATCATCACTCACGATAATCACTGTCGACGAACCAACTCTGGCTACGCCCGGCGCAGTCACCTCGCCCGATTGAGTCGGCAAATCAGAGCGGACAGTCGCACTCGAGTTCGCTTCGCGAGATGGATCCGCCGTGTGAGTCACGGACATCGCCGGGTGTTCGGGGGTCCCTTCCGAGCCGGTGCGGCCCGATCCACCCAATTTTTCCTCCTGCCGTTCGTCCTCGTTTCCAGGCCGTGACGCCACCTTCGAACCTTGATCCGAATCCCTCACGCTGGAGCCGTCAGTGATTCCGTCGCGGTCCGATGTGATCTCGGAGCTTTCGCGCGCCGGTGAGATCGACGAGGAACTTTTTTTCGACTCGTTCACCGAATTCGAATCGCTTGAGTCGCCTGGCCGGAACTCCGGCGCAACGCTCGCCTCCACGAGACGTGGCGCCGGAAACTCAAAGTCAGTGGGGGGTTGAGTCTGCCAGCGCACGACCAACGCCGTGATGGCAAGTAACACGATCGGGACGAACCACGGCAAGGTCTGGGCGGCCAGTGAACGAGGTGCTTCGGCGGGCGTCACCCAGACGGCACTCTGATGACGCACACCCGACAGGTCCAACCGATCGGCCAAGAGGATCAACGCCGCGATCAACTCGCGAGGAGTTTGATAACGCTGTTCGGGTATCTTGGCCAACATGCGAAAGAGCACTTCGACCACATCCGGGGGCAGGTCGGCTCGGTATTCCCTTGGATCCGGCGGTTCGACACCGCTATGATTCAATAACTTCTGAAGGACCGTTCCGTCAGGAAAAGGCGGTTGACCCGTCAACATGAAATAGAGAGTACATCCCAGCGAGTAGATGTCACTTCTCACATCCGTGTCCCGAGGATCACGGGCTTGCTCAGGAGAAATATAGTCAAACGTGCCCAACGTTACGCCGCTGGCGGTCAGATCCTCGGACGACGTTTCGACCTGGTGCAAACGTGCCAGGCCCATATCCACTAACTTGGCATGCCCGTCGATCATAATCAGTATATTCGATGGCTTGATGTCACGATGTATGACATCTCTTTGAGACGCATGCTCCAACGCCTCGGCGACCTGCAACGTGTAACTGATCGCTTCGTTCAGCGATAACGGACCCTTGTGATCCACCAGGTCACGAACGTTGACGCCCTCGATGTACTCAAAAACAATGTAATGCCATCCCTGGTCCTCGCCCACGTAATAGACGCGGGCGATGTTGGGGTGGTCCAGCCGAGCCGCACTCTGCGCCTCGTTTTTGAACCGGCGCAACGTGTCCTCGTTCGTTTGCTCGCGCGACACGACTTTGACTGCCACCGTGCGGCCAAGCATCGTGTCGTCGGCGCGAAATACGGCGCCCATGCCCCCGCCGCCGACAAACTCTTGCAGCTGAAAATGTCCCAGACGCTGGCCCACCAACTGCTCGCCCATCTCGAACGGACTGATCGCTCGACTGAACGCAGGCCGCGAAGCGGGACGACGCTGGGAGATGACGGTCTTGCGAGCGTCCAAAGAATGCCCGTCGATCGCCTTATCGGTGGCGTTCACCGTCGACGAACGCTCCTCCATCGGAAATTCACCGGAGCCAGACGCGGGCAACCGATCAACGTCGGGTATCGAGGACTCGTCGGCCGAACCGGCCGCTGGATTGGTCGTGTCGTCAGGCACGTCACTCCGCTCCCCGCGAGAAGATCTGCGATTGCCGAACGGGCGGCCCCGGGGCCTGCAACCATGAGCTTCCGGCAAGTACCTGGGAACTACAGGGACGGCAGGTCGGACCGCCCATACCGAGACCAAGCAGAACGCTGGTCTCTGAACACCATTCTACGTCGAGCGACCCGAGAAGTCAAACGTTAAACCCAATAACTACAGCGAGTTACGTCGAACCTCCTTATTACGTCATTGATCCGGTTCGCCCACCCATGTTTCGGAACCGCGCCGGTCGCGCCGCACACGCTCTTCCCATTGGCGGTACTTGTCACGCAGCGTTCGAAAATCTGACGGTCGTCGTTCCTTGAGGTCGGTCGTCTCGGCAGGATCCTCGACGACGTCGAAAAGGAACTCGTCGGTGACCCCGGCTCTCTCGTGGCGGACGTACTTCAAGTCCCCGTCACGTACGGCCGACCAGAGAGTTGAGCCACGGGGTTTGCGCCAATAGAGGGTCCGTGAAACGGGAGGGGCATTTTGAGCCACATGACCCAGTATATCCATCCCTTCCAAAGGCCGACCGGCGACCGGCTGTAGGCCGGCAATGCGGGCAATGGAAGCCGTCCAGTCAAACGTAATGCACGGCTGGCCCGACACCAGGCCGGCGGGAATCACTCCCGGCCAGCGGGCCATGGCGGGCACGCGGATCCCACCCTCTCGCGTCATTCCCTTGATGCCCGAGAAGGGAGCATTGCGTGCGCTGGCGGTACCCCCGTTATCGCCGGCAAAGATGACCACCGTGTTTCTCGTCAGGCTGAGATGGTCGAGCTTGGCCAGCAGATCGCCGAGTCGGCGATCGAGATGCTCGATCATGGCGATGTAGACCGCCGGCGGTGCCTTCCCTTGATTCCAGAGCGGGGAGTCGAGCGGCAACGGATCGGCCTGGCGGTCATCGGGCCCTTGAAACGGGGCATGCGGCACGGTGTAGGGCAAGTAGAGGAAAAAAGGTTGCCGCGGCACGTTTCGTTCCAGGTACGACAGGGCTGTGTCCGTCACCAGGTCCGTAAAATAGCCATCCCGGCAAATGGGCCGACCATCCTGAAAGAGGTTGTAGCCGGCAACCGTATCGAGATAGTGGAAATAGTCCATTCCGCCGCCGATGCAGTAGAAAGTAAAATCGAAGCCGTGCAGATGGGGGGCGAATTTCGGTTCATACCCCAAGTGCCATTTGCCGATCAGGGCCGTCTGGTAGCCGGCTTGCTTCAACAGACGCGAAATGGTCGGCTGGTGCGTGGGGAGCCCCAGGTCGTGAGTTGCCCTTAACCGAATCGCATCGTCATAGCGCCCCACGTTGCCGGTCCCAATGGCGCATTCCAATCCGCCCACCCACTGCTGGTACCGGCCGGTCAACAAGGCCGCGCGCGTCGGTGTGCACTCGGCCCCATTGGCGTAGTGAGCCGTAAAGCGAACACCCTGTCGAGCCAAGGCGTCGAGGTTTGGAGTCCGAATATCAGTGCGCCCATAGCAGCCCAGATCGCCGTAGCCCAGGTCGTCGGCCAGAATGAGCACGATGTTTGGCCTCTTCGACAACGATTCGCGCTCGACGCCCGGTTCGCCGCCATCGAGCAACGCCGGTCCGGCCGCCGCTAATAGTCCGGCGAGTAGCCAACAAAGCGCGAATGGTCGTATGTTTCTCGTCATGTCGTTTGAAACCTCCACGATAGTATGCCATGCGAAGTCATCGCGTCATGCCTTATTCAATCGCCCGTTGATCGGATGTGCTCGAACGGCGGTACGGCACCTCCACAAGATTGTCCGTTCCGTCCACCTCTTTCACGAGCGGGCCCGACGCCTCGGGCCGGTCATCTCGCATCAAACACGAACTGACGCGGCTGCGAGTGACTCGATCCAACAGGAGCGCCAGATTGTCACAATCGAGGATCGTGCAACCAGTAATGTTCATACGGCGGCAGCCTCTGAGGATCAGTCCCGCCGGCGCGCGGCGCACTTGCGTTATCTGCAATCCACTCAGCGAACAGTCGCTACAGTCCTTCAGCAACACCCCGTTGCACGGATCATCGTTTGCGGCAACCGGAAGATTCGGGCTGCGGCGTCCAAAGAGATTGGCACCGATCACGACATTCTGACAATTCTCGATCAGCGCCGAATGTTGATACGCTCGCCAACCCGTGTTTCCCGTGATGGCAACTCCACGACAGTCTCTCAAATGGATGTTCACCTGGACGTCACTGAGCACGTTTCCGCTGATGGTGACCTGTCCTTCACGCGAAACGGCCTCACCCTGGTCACGCAAACTGCGACCGAAGATGCGGATATTGGCCGAGCCCCGCGCCTGGTGGTTGTGTTGGATCGTGCATCCAGTGACGGCGACCTCGGCCGTCCCATACTTGCTGTCTGTACAATCGATCAGCACATTTGCCGTGGGCGATTGTTCTGGCGACATATTGCTTTCAAGATCGCAACCGGAGATCTGAATGTTCCGCACATTACCTCCTCGACTCACAATACCGCCCTGTCCGCAGTAGCTGATGTGGCAGCCCGAGATATTAGTCTGGTGAAGATTCACCTGATCGAAGAAGACGCCAATTCCTCGATTCTCGTAAAAGTGACAGTCGGCAATTACGAGGTTACGGTTATTCTCTTTCAAGTGAATGGCGTGCAGTACCTTTCGAATATGGGTACGTGTCACGGTGAGCTGCATTGTGCCAATGGCCTCAATCCCTTCCGCTTGCGGATGCCCGCCAACGATGCCGAGCCCGTCGATACAGGGCATCCGCTGCCGGTCCCAGACGGGGCGTTCCACGCCGCCCGGGTCAGCCGACTTGAAATGCGTACCAATCACTCGAATCGCGGGACCCGCCCCGCTCATGAGTAGCGTGGCCGTGCCGCCTGCCGATATCGACGTGAAGCCGGTTCGGTCGAGGTCGATCACAATCGGTTTCGTGATTCGATAGATGCCGGCTTCCGGCAAGATGTTGCCACCCGAATCAACTGATTCCTGGAGTGCTCGCGTGTCATCCGACAAACCGTCACCAACCGCGCCGAACCGACGCACTCCGTGCGTCTCGTTCGCGCCCTTCGGCTGTGCAGCCGACAATCGAGGGGAAAGCATGAGCGCGGTGAGGATCATGAAGCGGGCTGTGCAAGGAGAAAAGAAGTACATCGGAGAACGCTCCTGGCGTTGGGCGGCTGTAGGAAATCGGTCACCCGCGAGATTCTTGACATCAGGAGCGAACGGCCGGCCCGTAACCCCTTAACCGATTCCATTCTAACGGTCGTTCGGTGGAGAGTGGTCCGGACAGTGGCGGAAAAATATCGAAGTGTCCACCTGGCACCGGACCCGTGCCAGAGGACAACGGTGAGGTCTTTCGTGCCCACGATGCATGGATCTGATAGGATAACTTTGAGGAACGGGTTGACGGCACTGATGAGATCGAGGGTCCCGTCACGGTTCGGCGGGTCAGGAGAGGGAGTCATGATTGACTGGCCACTTGCACTGCAGACGTCCTGCGGCGATTCGAACTTGCTGAACGACGTGTTGAGGGCTTTTCAGCAGGAGGGCCCGATGTTGATCGAGCAGTTGCACCAGGCGATCAAGGGCCGGGACGCGGAGCTACTCATGCGGTCGGCCCACACGCTGAAAGGAAACCTGCGCAGCGTCGGGGCCGTCGCGGCAATTCCCGAGGCCAGGGAAGTCGAGCGGCTGGGGCGCGAAGGAAATCTGGAAGACGCCCAACCGGGAGTGCTCGCTCTGGAACGGAAGGTCGGAGAAGTCCTCGCCGCCATCAGGGACCACCTTGCTCAACATGGCGTTGGGCGCTGACGTGTTGCCACATCCCACCGGCCCACTGCCTTGGTGTCGAGCATCCAAAGTGGCTCGGAGATCAGATCACACGTGACCGTCCGACTCGAGCCCCCAGATTCGTGGGCTGGCCAACTCCAAGCTGTTTCCGGCCGGGTCTCGAAAGTAAAGGGAATGCCCCCCCTGTGGCCACCGTATCGACTGCTCGATCGGAACATGGTATTCGTCGAGTCGTTTCCTCCAGAGATCGACCTGGTGATCCCCAATGGCGAATGCCAGATGTCCCGGCCCGTGAGCTCCGTGCCGCGGAACATTGGAATCGGGCACATCGCACGCTTCAGCGAGGAAAAGAAGCAGCATTTGCCGTCCGCAACGCCAGAACAAGTG
This sequence comes from uncultured Pirellulaceae bacterium, assembly GCA_964395615.1. Lineage (GTDB taxonomy): Bacteria > Planctomycetota > Planctomycetia > Pirellulales > Pirellulaceae > CAYNDU01. The sequence continues at coordinate 7,245 of CAYNDU010000084.1, forward strand.
TCGCGTGGGGTTTTCTTCGATCAACTCCAACCGTAACACGTCGCGATAGAATTGCCGGGCTTTCGCCAGATCGTCCACGTAGAGGCACGACTCGAGAATGACATTGAGTTCCATGGTTTCGGCGAGCTGGGGGTAAACGGGGCGGGGCCGTCGAGTTGTCGCTGCGCGACAATCGCTTGCTTCCAACGCTGCGCAGGCGGACGTCTACTTGGGATCAAGCCGCCGGGCGATGACTTCTTCACGGAGCGGGATAATCTTGGTGGCGGCCACGAGATCGGTACGGAGCAGATCCGGCACCATATCATCCTGGCCGGAAAACGTGTACTGAACAATGAACGCGCCGACCTGTACGCCATGGCGGGAATAAACGGGTGGCCAGAACTTTTCGGCGCGCGACGCAAGTGTCTTTGCGAGCAACCGGGTCGCTCGACCGGAGAAACCGCCGAGCACCATTTCGGTTCGCCCCTGAGCTTCACGGTGGATATAGAAAACCAGCGCCGTATCATGTTCCGGTTGATCCCAACCGCAATACTGCCAGGTCCTGTCCGCCGTCTCGAAGTAGAAACCGGGTGCCGATGAAGTATCGCCGTCGCTCAAGCGCATTCCACCGGTACACGAATCCGGATGGGGATCGTCCGAACGAAACCGCAGGAAAAAGGGGCACGCTCGGTCTTCGGGCTTTTTACAATCGTCCTGCGATTGAAAGGGCTCGCAGCCAAATGCCTCCGCAATCACCAGTTCAACCGCCGGATTACTCTTGATGCTCCCCAGGCAGATCAGCGCCTTGTCGCTGCCCTGTTCTCCGAACCGGTTGTAGACTTCTCGAGCACGCTCGACCACCTCGTCATGCGCAAGCTGCCCCGGGCTCCAAATCAGCGACTGCTTGAGGTACTCCGGGTGGGGCGCCAGAGAGCCTTGACGAATGGAATCGGCATCGGGGGCCGATTGGTGTTTGGCCGTGCCACCCAAGGTAGAAATGCCATTGAGCAACTCGCCCAACAAGACCGAATCCGATGCCACCACCCAGGCCCGTTCAGGAAACTCATTCGCTTCAGACGCCCGAATTCCCACGCACAATTCGATCCGGCGTCGCCGCGCCAGTAGCTCCCAAAAATGCTCCGGCTCAACAGCAAACAGGACTCCCGGAAGTTGGTCGGCGGCAGCGTAGCCGTGTTCAATCAAGTAGTCGCAAAGACGCGACAAGGCCTTCATCGGAATATACTTGACTTCGTTCTTCAACAACGCGGCAACCTGATGTCGATCGAGTCCCGTATACTCCACAATTGCCTTGATTGTTCCGGGCCGCTTACGAGGGTCCGGGATATGGCCCAGGATTTCCGCAAGTCGAAAGGAATATCGCATCAAGCACTTTCATTTTCGTAAGTCACACGCCGGCAGAAAGGAAACATCCAGCACGCACCGAACGATGACCCGCAACTGATGTTGATCGCAATGGCCGGGAAGCTCCCGGAGTCGCCTGGTTGAAACGGACACATTCACAAACGTCGCGGCCGACATTTCGACCAACTCTTGGGCAAGTGCCGTTCGCTGCCGACCGCCGGGGCAATCCCTCGATTCTACTCGCGCTGCCCGCGGGCTGACAACCGGCAATGCCGTTTGGCGACGGAGATACGTGTTCACCGGGCGCAAGAAGGCTCCGAGCTGCATCGATGGGTGGGGCGATCCCCGGCGTTATCGTCCCAACATCGGGTTGATCATTCGGGGCCTTGGCGGCGAACGGCTACAAACTGGCTAACGAATTCCGCGGGCTCCATAACGATGAACTGCATCCCGTTGAGTCAGATAGCCGGCCAAGACATCGCCCATACTGCGAGACGTATCAAACACCACGCGTTCGCACTGGTTCCGCGCGACGATATCCGTGATTCGTTCGTCAAACCGTTCGAATGCCTTCAAATAACCGCGACGAAGCTCCCCCGCGTTTGCCAACACCTGGTCGGGCAATTCAAGACCGATGAACTTGATCATCCCCTGTAACGGGAACTGCAATTCAGCGTGATCCAGTACGTGAAACAGAATCACTTCATGCTGTTGAAAGCGGAGACGCTGCACGGCCTCTTCAAGACCGGCAAGATCCGTAAAGAAGTCGCTCAGAATGATCACCACCTCCCGTCGATGCGTTCGGCTGGCCAGGTCCATCAGACAGCCGGTCATGTCGGTCGTATCAACGGGGTCGATTCGATCGAGATGGTGAGTCATTTTCACGATCTGTTCGAGCCCGTTGCTCGGCGGAAGATAACCTCGAACTTCCGTATCAAAGGTACCGAGCGATACCTTATCGTTCTGTTTGACAACACAGTAGGCCAGCATGGAGGCGAGCCTCGCTGCGTAGGCAAGTTTCTGCTGAACGCCCTCCCCGAACCGCATCGATGCGCTGACATCCAACAGCAAGTGGCAAACGAAATTCGTTTCCAACTCATATTGCTTGACAAAGTACTTGTCTCGGCGGTAGTAGACACGCCAGTCGATATGACGTGGATCGTCGCCCGGTACGTACTCGCGGTGCCCTCGAAATTCGACGGCGAATCCCGATTGGGGCGACTTGTGTGCACCGGCCAGATTACCGGCCACCAGGAAACGGGGGTCGAAGGGATGCTGAGCAATCTGGCCCAGAATCTCCGGATCAAGGTATCGCGACAGGGCAGTCATGTCGGGGCTCTCCGAGAAGCCGAGGTCGAGTCGGTCAGGCGGGCCGACGATATTCCCGATCGGCCGGCACGGCGTCGAGCAGCATGTCGATCAATTGTTGACTGCTCATATTGTTCGCCTGGGCCGCATAATTCCCTGCGATTCGATGCCGAAGGGCGGGCCGCGCCAGCGCCTGAACGTCGCCCGAGGTGGCGTGAAATCGGCCTTGCAACAAGGCTCGAGCCTTCGCACAACTGACCAGTGTCAGCAGTCCCCGAGGTCCAGCCCCCCAGCTGATCCACTCGTTGACGAAGTCCAACGATTCTTCCGTTCCCGGCCGCGAGGAGCGAACCAGTTGCCAGGCGTATCCGAGCACCTGGTCGCTGATCGGCACGCGATGCACGAGCTGCTGAATGGAGATAATTTCCGCGCCCGTCATGCACGCTCTCACATCCGCCTGAGTCTCTCCGGTGACCCGTCTCGCAATCTCCCACTCCTCGGCACCGCTCGGATAGTCGACCTGGATGTGCAGCAAGAATCGATCCAATTGAGCTTCCGGCAACGGGTAGGTGCCTTCATGTTCCAGGGGATTCTGAGTGGCCAGCACGAAAAACGGGTCGGGCAGCTGATAGACCGTCCCGCCCGCGCTCGTCTGCCGCTCCTGCATTGCCTCGAGCATCGCCGCCTGCGTCTTGGGCGGAGTCCGATTAATCTCGTCGGCAAGCAACATGTTTGCAAAGATCGGACCGGCCAGGAATCGATAACCCCGCTCGCCGGATGTCGGATCCTCCTGTATCACTTCCGTTCCCGTTACGTCGCTCGGCATCAAGTCCGGAGTAAACTGAATGCGTTTAAACGAAAGGTCGAGTGATTCTGCGAGCGAGCTGACCAGCAGTGTTTTTGCCAGCCCCGGCACGCCCTCCAGCAACGCATGACCTCGAGCGAACAGAGTCACCAATACCTGCTCGATCACGGCATCCTGTCCGATGATCACCTTGGCCAATTCGGCCCGGATCGACTCGCACGTCGCGCGACACCGGTCCACCGCTGCAAGTTCGTCGTTATTCAACGTCTCGTTCATGTTGTCGGAGTTTCCCTGGAATGTCATTGATCTTTGTGTTGAAAATACTCTCGCAGCTTCTTTTCGTAACCACGGGGCACCTGACGCCGCACGCGGGCTCGGATCGCTTCCCGCAATTCGGGAGGTAGCTGGGCGAACCAGGGCGCTTCAGTAACCGACTTATGCAGTGCGACATTCACGTCCCGATCCACGCGTCCCTGGTCGGACGATACCTGGCCACCTTTCTGAGCCGGCAGGTCGGCCGCCTGAGCCGACTTCGTCGATCGGTTGCCTTGAGAGGATTGACTCGCCTGCGTTGCCGCCGCATCACTCGGCTGATCCGACATGCTTGCTGCTAACTGCTGCAGGGAGGCGACACCCTGCTGACTCCGAGCGGCAGCCAGCTGTTGGGCCGTCATCTGGCGAGCCTTGGACAAAGCGGCCTGGGCCCGAGCGGCCGCCTGGCTTTGGGAGGCCGCCGTAGATTCCTGGGACTGCATCTCCTGGGCCGCCTGGCCTGCCTCGCCGGCCGCCTGCTCGACACTCTGTTGCACTTCTTCCGGCAGGGGAGTGCGTTGAGATTCGCCGGCCAGTTGTTCGGCGATCTCCTGTTGCTGCTGCTGCTGATCGCCATTCGCCCTCAAAGGCTCGTTCGCCAACTGCTGACTCAACTCCGTCTGTTCGCGATCCAGGTTTGCCAGGGCCGAGTCAAGCTGCTCGAGCTGCTGGACCTGATCGACAAGCGACTGTGGTCCGTTCGAGTCCGCCGGCTGCCGGGCCGCCTGATCAGCCATCTTCTGAAGTTGCTCAAGACGATCGACCCCCGTTTTCTGTTTCTGGGGCGCCTCCGACGGGTCCCCTTCAAATAACTGCTCTTCTGCGTTGCGCCCCGCCTGGCGAGCGGCATCCAATAGCTGCTCCGCGCCGGGTTCTGCTTCTCGAGGCATCGCTTCTTCCGACCGATGGTTGTCCGATCCCTCGGGCCGTTTGGTCTGCCCAGCATCGGTCGGCCCAGCTCCATTTTCGGGATTCGCGTCTTTTTCCGGCGCGGCCTCCTTTTCGCTCGCCGATTCGCGGTCCGAAGACGCCGCTCCCGAGACAGGTTCCTCGTCTCCAGTTCCCGGTTCATCTGATAATGGTTGACCTTCGTTGGGATTGGCGAGGGCCACGTCTGTGGCAGGCAGACCTGGGGGCGGTTCCAGTTGGTCTAGCTGTTGGTTCACGTCCTGTTGACGCTGAGACAACTGATCGAGAACGACTTGAGACGGGTCATCGGACTGGGCCGTATCCTGCATCAGTTGACGCTGTTCGTCGAGCAGTTTTCCCACCTTCTCCGACCAGTCGTCGGGCGTTGGCTGACGATCTCTGGACGCCTCGTCCATCTTCTCCAGCGCTCGTTGAAGCGACTCGATGATCTCTTCCTGGACCTGTTCGGCCGGTTCGGGTTCGCCGTGTTCCAGGTGCTTCTCGGCCGTGGGGAATCGGTCATCCAAATCGTCCCTCTCCAGTTCTTCGACGCCTTGCCGCGCGGCTTCTCCCTCTTTGCTGTCCCATTCCTTTGCCTGTTCAAGTGACTTCTTCATCTGTTCGAATAGATTTGCCGTATCCCGTTGGTTTTCCAGCGCCTGCAGTATGGCCGAATCTCGTTCCTCGGACCGTTTCCCGGCCAGCTCGCGAGTCTGCTCCGCGACGGATTGCTGCTTGTCGATCAACTGCTGCAACTGAGCATTCAGCCGAGCGGTCTGGAGTCGGCGTCGAATACGTTCACGTTCGGCCATCAGTACGACCACGATTTGCCGAGCGGTCTGGCGAGCCTGCAGCCGGCGTTGGTCCCGCGCTTCGCCGTCAAGACGTTGAGCCCGTTGCAGCAACTCGACCACCTTCGCCATCTCATTGGCACAGACTGTGTCGAGGTTCGCTCGCATGGCTCGGATATCGCCATATACGGGCAGACCTTCCATTCCATTTTCCGAGAATTGGCTAAGCTGGATATCGAGGATGTCACCGATGAGCTGACGGGCCATTACCATCGTCTTCTCCTGCTCTCTTCGCTGGTCCGATGGCAGAGGACCCTCTGCGGCCGATTCTCTCACGTGCCAGGTGAGGCTCAGACCGATCAGCACGACGAGACCCATGCGGTGCGTCATTTGGCTTCTCCCAAAGATGCCTCTCGTTCAATCATCTCATCCAGGTCGCGCGCCGTCATCCGGTCGGCTTCGAGGATCGCGGCCAACACGCCCGCCCGGTCAGATATCAAGATGTAGAGAGGCTTGCTGCGAACCGTGTGCCCCCGGCTACTCCCTCGGAAATCGGTGCAGACGAGGCGGCACCGTAGCCGATCCCCTTTGACCAGCCCCCACTCGGCCAGATTCAGTTGATACCGGCCGACGTAGGGCATCGTATCGGCGACAAGCGGAAATGAGACGTCCGACGGAACGAGCGACCGTACATCGACCGAGTCGTCGGCTCGCCCACCTGGATCGAGCGGCCCGGGTGGGGCTCCCTCGGCCCCTTCAACGGCCGCCCGCGCGGCCCCGTCTTCCGCCGCCGCCGGTGTGGACCTCGCTCTTTCCATCTAGACCCAGATCACGCTCGCCGAGACTGCGATATCGCGATCGC
>CAYNDU010000085.1:0-13534 GCA_964395615.1 uncultured Pirellulaceae bacterium
AGCGAGCCCCGAGGAAATTCTCCCTATTTATGTCGCCCCTTTGTGCGACGACGACCGACTACGGAAACACCTGGAAGAACACCCAGGGAATCCCAATCGCCCGAACGTCAAGATCGCGCTGAATACGTCCACCTAAAAAAAGCCCGTTCCTGCACCCGTGACCGGAAGGGCGCCGCCGGATCGAGCAAACCGCGATCAAACTCGGACCGACGACCGAGTCGGCTTGGCCGGCAACCGGGGTGCCTGTCGAAAGCAACTTGGATTCGAGTCCCTCGAGAACTAAGATAAGGGGCGTTCGAACGAATAGCCTGTACGTACTTATGCAGCACCTCTTCGGAGGGGGTGCGCCACAGGGGCTCGACCTGGGACCTCAGAGGTTGGCTGGCCCTTGATTGGGGATCGCAGTCCGATTCCGGGCCGATGGACGTGGCGGTAAGATGGCCATATCCCGAGGGAATAGCGGGAGGCGCCGGCGGCCTTCGTTTGTAAGCTGCCGCTTGGGCACCGTCGGATCTTACCGTTTTGTGGCGATCCATTCAGCGGGAAAACGAATCAAGAACCGTTAGCAGCACGGAGTAGTCGCATGAATGCACAGGACTCGGGCGAAGGTCGCAAGGGCACGCGCGTGACGTTTCTCGACCAGACTGGGGCAAAGAGCGTCGAGGCGGTGGTAGCCGATGCGGTGTCGGTACGCCGTATCCTGCCAAACATCATCACGAAAATGAACTTGCCGGTCATGGGCCCGGACGGGCAGCCGATGAGTTACAGTCTGGACCACAAAGAGGGTGGGAAACGTCTGCGCGAAGACCAGACGTTATTGGACGCCAGTGTGATGGACGGAGATCATTTGATTGTTTACCCGGAGATCGTGGCCGGCCGGCTGGATCTCGGGCAGGCCGAACAGTAGGGCCTTGGAAGTGAGGCCCGGAAGTTGATCGTCGAGCAACGCAACGTGCCGCAATTCGGTGCCCGATCGAGGGCGGGGCGATCCTTAAGGGTATGCGGACGAGCAAGGTGGAGTGGGGGGGAATATGCGCGAATCGCCACGGACACGCCGATTGCGAAGCGACTGGAAAGCGATTGAGCAGTTACGATCCGAGAGCACCATCCTGGATTTCAAGGCCACGGGGACGCCGCCGGACAGCTATTTGATTCGTTTTTTTGGGCAAGGTATTTTTCTGTCCGAGAGTTCCTCGCGCATCATGGTCCGCGACACGCATTCGGTCCGCGTTCAGCTGGGAGCCGCCTACCCACGATCGATGCCCGAGCTCAGCTGGATGTCGCCCATTTTTCATCCCAACATATCGGGCGGGGGTTTTGTTTGCCTGGGCGGCTACGGAGCCCACTGGTCGCCGAGTTTGAATCTGGACCAGCTGTGCGAGATGCTGTGGGACATGATTCGGTACGCGAATTATGACGTAGAGAGTCCGTACAATCGGGACGCGGCCACATGGGCTCGGACGCAAACTGATTATCAATTCCCGCTCGACGTGCGCCCCATCCGCGACCGCATCGCCGCGGCCAGTTCCGGCCGCGACGTGCAATCCCCGTTCGTCACAGATTCAACGACCCTGCCACCAGGATCAAAAGAAGCGTTGCCTGTCATGTTTGACGATTGCGAGGAGATCATTGAGGCGGAGGTTGTCCCCAGGTCCAGCCAGCCGGATGACGGGGACATCGTCTTCCTTGATTAGGTGAAGCATGTTGGAACCGGCGGCAAAACGTGTGCCCATTCTGCGTTCTCGTTTAGACCGTGCGACGTTTGGCGTATTGCGAGACAACTGCGTCACCGTTTACTGTCATGCGGCCGTTTTGGAACATGTGCTCGCCTATTCCGAACGGGACGTGCGTCATGAGCGTGGAGGGTTCTTGTTGGGCGGTTTCTACATCGACGAATCGCCTTACGTGGAAGTCGAGCATTTCCTTCCGGCGGCCGATACACGGTCGCGCGCGACGTCGCTGACCTTCACTCACGAGACCTGGGCGCGAGTGAATCGAGTGGTTTCGAAGTGTTACCCGCAATCCCGCATCATTGGCTGGCAACACACGCATCCGGATCTGGGTGTTTTCCTATCGGAATACGATCGTTTCATTCACCGGCATTTCTTTTCGGCAGAGTGGCAGATAGCATTAGTTGTTGACCCGGTGAGCCGTGAGATCGGCTTCTATCACTGGCACGACAATCAGGTCGTCGACTGCGGATTCGTATGCATTCCCCAAACGGACGACGATCCTTCGAAAGAGCAGCAATGAATGACGACCAGTTGTTCCTGGACGACGAAGACCGCTATTCTCGACTGCGTCTGATCGCCTGGTGGGATCAGAAGAAGTTGCAGCGGGCTTCCGTTCTGGTCGTCGGTGCCGGGGCCCTCGGCAACGAAGTCTTGAAAAACCTGGCTCTCTTGGGCCTTGGCCGCGTCTACATCGTCGATTTCGACGTGATCGAACAATCCAACCTGACTCGATCGGTCTTGTTTCGCCGTTCGGACTGTGGATCGCACAAAGCGGATTCGGCCGCCCGGGCGATGCGCGAAATCAACCCGGACACCGAGGCGATTCCGATTCGGGCCAACATCCTTACCGATATTGGCCTGGGCATGTTTCGCGATGTCGATGTCGTTATTGGCTGCCTGGACAATCGTGAGGCTCGACTCTGGGTCAATCGATGTTGCTGGAAGGTCAACCGACCGTGGGTGGATGGCGGGATTCAGGAAATCAGCGGAGTGGTTAAGGTTTTCGTTCCGCCGGACAGCGCCTGTTACGAATGCGCGATGACGGATAATGACTATCGGCTCATCAACGTCCGATACAGTTGCCCCCTTCTTCGACAGGAGGATCTGCAAGCGGGAAAGGTACCGACGGCGCCAACGATCGCTTCCATGATCGGGGGACTGCAGGTACAGGAAGCGCTGAAACTAATCCACGACTTACCGGTCGATGCGGGGAAGGCGCTGGTGTTCAACGGCGTTTCGAATAACTTCTATCCGACTCGGTTTCAACGAAAAGAAGACTGCTTGAGTCACGAGACATATCCCGATCCGTGCCCCCTGCCCCTCGGCGCCGACCAGACAACGGCCAGGCAACTCATCGACCAAGTCCGTCAACATTACGAATGGCCGCCCGGCGAGGGAGTTCTGGAACTCGATCGCGACCTCGTCGTGGCGATCGAGTGCGCGGATTGCAAAGCCGTAAAGCCGGTCATGCGAGCGCGCCAGTTGGTCGGCATGAAGGAGGCGCGTTGCGAGAAGTGTAACCAGCCGGGTCGGCCCGTGATGGTCCATCGAGTGCAACAGGACTCGGAGTTGGCCGATCGGACATTATCGGAACTCGGAGTACCAAAGTACGACATCGTCCGCGTTACCTGCGGGTCGAACGAACAGTTTGTCTTGCTCGACGGAGATCGACCTGGGAAGCCAACCGATGGCGACCACTTTGGCCCGGCTGATCGATAAGGCGTGCGCTGTATGGATTCAGGAATTGAATTTGGCGAAGTTGAGGAAACGCCTCCGCAGGTCGAACTGCGGCCCGATCGCAATCACCATTACGCGGTCGTCCCGTATGGCAAACCCAACGAGAACGATCTGCCCGTGTTCCTGGATGCCGACGTGCTCCGGGACATGGAACTGCATGCCCTGTCGGACACCGCGGTGGAACTCGGCGGCGTCCTGCTGGGTGGCCAATACCAGGACGAAGAGGGACGACCATTTGTCGTTGTGAGCGACAGTCTGCGCGCCGAACATTACGAAAATACTAAGGGCAGTTTTAAGTTTACTCACGAAACCTGGAGCGCCATCAGTCGACAACGCGACCTCTTTCCACCTGAACTGCAGATGGTTGGCTGGTATCATACGCATCCCGGTTGGGGCGTGTTCTTATCGGGAATGGACACATTTATTTGTGATCATTTCTTTTCTCGCCCACTCGATGTGGCGCTGGTGATCGACCCCTGCCAGCAACACCGGAGTTTCTTTCAATGGGTCAGTGGCGCGCCGGGCGAGTTACGGGAGACCGGCGGATTCTACGTGATCGGATCGCGATTTCGCGAATGGGAACTACAGTCAATCGTCGAGCACTTGGAACGGAGAATGCCCATGCCAAGCCACTCATCAATGGGACCCCCGGCCCCGGCCGGCTCGCCCGTGATTCATGTCAGCGAGCCCCGCTCTGTCTGGATGCCGATCATTGCCGGCAGCATGTTGATGATGCAGTTCCTGCTCGTCGCACTCATCGCCTGGCGGTTGATTCTGCCGCCGACCGCCGCGTATCCGGCCAAGTCGGCTGAATCGCGGCAATTGGCCGCAGAACGTGCCATGCTGGATAAGGTGATCGGGAAGCTCCAAGTCGCTCCCGAGGGCGTCGTGGAATCGATGGAGAAACAACGGTTGCACAACGAGGAACTCGAGGCAGCCAACGTGGGACTGATGGCTCGAGTTCGAGAAATCGAGTCGGAGTACGCGAAACTCGACAAGCAACAATCCCAGTCGACGACACGCATCGAACGCTTACGCAAACAGATCGATTTGCTGGCCGAAAAACGGGATGCGTCCAAGAACCGTATCGCTGACCTGGAAAACGAGCTCAAGTCGTACCGACCGGAAGGCGAGAAAGATCCTGACGCCGACAGCCTCTGGGCTCGCATCTGGCGTTGGAAGTGGTATGCCGGTGCCGCGTTGCTTCTGCTGTTTACCGGGATTATCGTCGCCGTGCTGTTCGGGCTGCCCAACGGCCCAAACGACTCGTCGACCGATGCCCCAGGTGACGAATCAACGAACTCGGAGGCATGAGATGACTGACGGGGACCGATCGGAGCGCCTGGCCGCGGATCAGATGCAGCTCGAAAAGCTGCAGGCAAATAGCGATATTCTTCGATTTGTTGCGACCGGCGATCCTCCCGATCGCTTTAACTTGACACTGCAGGGCAAGGGCCTGGCTAAGACCCAAGCCTCACAGGGCTCTGTCGAGGTGACCGATCGGCACCAGATCGATGTACGCTGTCCCTACGCATACCCGCGTGTGCCACCCGACATTCGTTGGGTGACGCCCATTTTTCACCCCAACGTTTCGTTCAGTGGATTTATCCATCTTTCAGATGTCGGACTGCCCTGGAGTCCCGCGATTACAATGGAGCAGATCTGTGAGCGACTCTGGGACATCGCCCGATTCGCGTACGCTCACCTCGAACGAACGACCAACTTCCAGGCTCGAAGCTGGGTGGAAGAACAAGAGGAATTCACGCTGCCCGTCGACGAGAGATCCCTCTGTCGAGACTCCAGCAGTACCGAGCGTCACCCGAACAAGAACGTCATAAAATACGATCGCCGGGACGCAGACGCTTCCGAAAACATTCCTCCGGACCGGGGAGTTTTCTATATCGGCGAGGATACGCCCCTGCCACCCGCCCGCCGGCAAATCCGTCCTTCAAACCGTCCTTCAAACCGGCCCGGTAATGACGAGGATATCCTCTACATTGGTGATGACTGACTGCTGACGAAAAGGAAGATCGTTTGGGCGCCATTTTCGTTCTGATCGCTGTCGTGCTGGCCTTCTGGTTCAGCTTCCTGGTCAAGAAACCGAGCTCAGGGACGGCGCTGCGCCGAGTCGCCCAGCGTCTGAACGGTTCCTACCAACCGAAACGTCCATTTTCACCGGCTCACGCTCGTGTCCCCTACGGCTCCACATCCGTCGATCTTACCGTTATCAAACGACCCACCGGGACCGTAGGTGGGCAAGCCTCGCTCTGGTGGCCGGAGCCGCAAACTGCCGTCCATGTTCAAACGCATTCTTTCCAAGAGTCGTTCGATAGCGATGAGCCATGGGATCTGTTTTCCACGTCCTCGCCGGATTTCAATCGCCTGTACCTGATTCGTACGAGGAATCCAGCTCATGCCGACCGGCTATTGAGCGACGGAGTGCAGTGGCAATTGGAAAAACTGAGATTGGCCATCGGCCGGCCCGAGCTCTACGTGACCTGGGCACAACACCGATTGATCGTCAAAAAAATGATGCCGGTTCGGCGAGTTTCCGACTGGGAAACGTTTACCCGACTCGTCTTCGAGCTGTACGATCAATCCATGTTGACTCTCAGCACAGGCATTGAGTTTCTTGCCGACGGCGAGGCCAGGCCGATCGAAGATCCCATCTGCCAGATTTGCGGTGAATCGATCACAATCGACATGGTCTTCTGCGCCCGATGTATGACTCCCCACCATCGCGATTGCTGGCAGTACTATGGTACCTGCTCCACATACGGCTGTGACGAACGTGGCTTCGTGACGCCCACAGTTGCTCGACCCGTCGATTCTCCCAGTGAGGAGGCTCCTTAGTCGAGCGGAGTACCTGGAGACGACGGGGAACGGGTCGGCCGGCAGAGCCGCTCGGCCGGATGGACATCGTTCGGCTCAGGCCCCAACGGGCGAGACTGCCCGCAGGGACGTTGAAGAGCGCTCACTTCGGCTCCTTGAAATCGGCGATAAAGAGCTGACTCGAATGGTCCTTGGTCCGAGTGCTCGTCCACATCAGTTGCTGACCGTTAGGAGAGAAGACCGGTAGCACATCGGCGGCGATGGAATCGGTGATCCTCGTGACGGTACCCTTGACGAATTCCCCATCGGCCACGCGGTAACTCATCAGGTAGAGGTCGTAGTTTGGGCGGGCCCGAGGGTTCGAATGATCGGCGCCGGCCCAGACGATGAGAGGCTTGGTCGGGTGCCAATACGGCCCCCAATTGACGGCATTTGAATCGGTCAACACCGTCTCGTTTTTCCCGTCAATTCCGATCACGTGAATCTGCAGGTACTCCGCTTTTTTGCGATCCGTTCGAAAGACGATCCAGCGTCCGTCGGGCGAAATGAATGGTCCGCCGTCATAGCCGGGCGCGGAAGTGATACGACGTTTATCCGACCCGTCGGCGCGCATGACATAGATATCGGGATTACGTTTCCCATCGGTCTCGCCCTCTGCTGCCGTATCGCTCTGCTTTTCTTGTCCGTTCTTCAGATCACCTCCGCGCGGTTCATGCACGTGACAGTAGGCGATCCATTGGCCGTCACGCGAATAGGCACCTTCCGCGTCGTACCCATATTCGGACGTGAGCTTTTGTTCGATATTCCCGTCGAGATCTGTTACATAGATGTCGGAATACGGGTCGAATGGCCAGGAGTAGCGGCGTCTACGTCCCGTCCGCCGATCCTCCTCCTGTTGCTTACGTTCCTTGGACTCCACGTCCGCCAGACGCGGGTTTTCGTGGCTGGAGGCAAACAGAACATGTTTGCCGTCGGGAGAAAAATACGCACACGTTGTGCGCCCTCGACCCGTGCTGATCAGTTTGGGCTCGCCACCGGCCAGCGGTTGCGTGTAGATCTGGTAGAAGGGATACTCGGGGCGTACCGCCTGGTAGACGATCATTTTAGCGTCGGACGAGAAGTAACCTTCCCCGGCCTTCACGAATCCCGAGGTCACTTGCCGAATATTCGTCAAGTATTTTCCCTCGATGGACGTCTGGGCCGTGGCGCTCGAAGTCAACGTGCAAATCGCCAGGCTGGCAAGGACAAAGGAAGCGGCGAGGAGTTGTTTTCGTCGTGGCACAGTGGGTACTCCAGCTGTTTGGCTGACGCCGGCCGCCTGGAGCGGCCGGCAGTGGCTTAACGATTCGATGGCCGGAAATCTGAACGGTTCGTAATTGACCGTTTTCCGTGATTCAGATCCTGACATACAAAAGGGGGGTGTTTCCAACGCCATTATAGTTAATATGTGGCGATCGGGTAACTGTCGATGGCTGCTTCCGGCGCTCGGCCAGATGGCGGGTCGCTTTCAGCAAGGTAGTGTCGCCTTGGAGTGCGTGAGAGTGCATGGCACACGTGGAGTTCGAACCGTTGAAGATTTACACACGCGTGGGAGATGACGGCCGCACACACCTATGTTACGGGCCGCGAGTAGCGAAGGACGATCCGAGGATCGAGGCGTGTGGCGCCGTCGACGAACTGAATGCATTCCTGGGCCTGGCTCGGGCGGAGGCATTGGGGGAGGACCTGGACCAGCTATTACGAGCGGTACAGCATCAGTTATTCGGAGTTGGTGCCGACCTGGCGACGCCTGGCCTCACACAGCAGACCTCGGCACACATCGATGACGGACATGTGTCACGACTTGAGGCGGCAATTGATGAATACGACGCCCAGGTTCCAGCGCTAAGCGAGTTCATTCTTCCTGGCGGATCACGCGCCGCCTCCCTGCTACACGTGGCCCGGACAGTTTGCCGCCGAGCGGAACGGCGTGTGGTCGGAATCATGCATCCGGAGCCGGCCGCTGACGGACTGCTGCCGATCGTCCGATACCTGAATCGCCTGAGCGACCTGCTGTTTACGCTGACGCGTGTCGTAAACTCGCGAGCAGAGATTGCCGACCAGGGCTGGAACAAGAACTCGTAGGATGCGCATTGTCGCACGTCGTTGCCGAGCGATTTCGAATGGTCGGGATTCATGAGAACGCACGCGTCCGTCTAGTCGGCGTGTACAGACTCGGTTCTCAAATGGAAGGACGCCACTTTATTTATTCCGTCGCGCCCGTTACGCTGGATGCGTCGCCGGATGGCGCAGCTATGGCGAATAGCAGCCCGGCGCCGATTGACGACCCGAAAGACCATTGAACGAGTGTAGGACGGATCGATGACAAGACTCTGTCAGTTATGTGTACTTTTCTTGTTAGCCTTCGTTCTGGGCAGCCCCACCGTCTGCGCGGCCGAACCCGATACTCAAGCAGCCGCTGCCAAGGCGAGTGCCGAGGCGACTTCGCTGAGCGATCGCGTATCGGACGCTGCGTTGGCAGGGCACAATGCCTGGATGTTAACCAGTTGCGCGTTGGTCTTGTTCATGACGGCCCCAGGACTCGCCATGTTTTATAGCGGGTTGGTTCGCAAGAAGAACGTGCTGGGCGTCATGATGCAATGCATCTTTCTTATGGGTCTCATGACCGTTATTTGGGGACTGTGGGGATACTCATTGGCTTTTGGCGGAGATAATCCGTGGATAGGCAACGGCGAGTACCTTGGGCTGCAGAACGTGGCCCGCTATTGGGACGCCGACCTGAACGCACCGGTGACGCCCATGTTCGCCGCCGGAGAGCCGACGGCCATTCCGTTGCTTACGCACATGCTGTTCCAGGGCATGTTTTTTATCATCACGCCGGCGTTGATTTGCGGAGCGTTCGCGGAGCGGATGAAATTCAGCAGTATGGTCTTGTTTTCCATATTGTGGGGCACGCTTGTCTACTGTCCCTTGTGTCATTGGGTCTGGGATGGCGGCATTCTGGCATTCGTTACGACGACCGATCTTCAGGCCGGAACAGGCGCTGGATGGGCGGGTGGAGCCTTGGACTTTGCCGGCGGGACGGTTGTTCATATTAGTTCCGGTGTCTCAGCACTGGTC
The DNA here is from genome assembly GCA_964395615.1 of uncultured Pirellulaceae bacterium. Lineage (GTDB taxonomy): Bacteria > Planctomycetota > Planctomycetia > Pirellulales > Pirellulaceae > CAYNDU01. Next base: position 9,423 of record CAYNDU010000085.1, read on the forward strand.
TGTGCCCTCTTGATCGGCCGGCGGCTCGGCTATCGCAGCGAGCCGATGCCACCCCACAACTTGACGTACACGGCGTTGGGAGCAGGCATGCTGTGGGTCGGCTGGTTCGGCTTCAATGCGGGCAGCGAATTGGCGTCCGACTCGTTGGCTTCGAGTGCCTTTGCGGCCACTCACTTTTCGGCAGCCGCCGGGGCCCTGGCATGGGCACTGGTCGAATGGGTACGCCAGGGCAAACCGACCGTGCTGGGTGCGTGCTCGGGCGCCGTGGCCGGACTGGTCTGTGTCACTCCGGCGGCCGGATTCGTCAATCCTCTGCCGGCCATGTTGATGGGAGTTGCCGCCGGCCTGATTTGCTTCGTCGCTTGCAGCACACTGAAGAACCGAATGAAATACGACGATTCGCTCGATGCGTTCGGCGTACACGGAGTGGGCGGTACGCTCGGCGCCCTCATGACCGGACTGTTCGCAACTCGAGCCTGCTGGGACATCGACAATGGCCAGACGCTCGGGCTGATCGAAGGAGGAACTCGCTTGATCGTTGGCCAGGTCGTTGCCGTCGCCGTCACCTGGATCTTTGCCGGACTGATGACCTTCATCTTGCTCAAAATCATTGACGCCACGATCGGATTGCGTGTCACCCAGGAACAGGAGGTTCAGGGACTCGACTTGAGCGAGCATGGAGAAGAAGGGTACATCTTTATCTAACAGGTCGGAGCGGTTTGATCGGTGGTCGCCGAACACCGGTTGGGCCGTGCCCGTGAGGAGAGTTCTTTCGAGAGCGAACGCCGGAATCCAACACACAGACTGTGGGAGTGAGACTAATGAAGAAAGTGGAAGCCATCATCCGGCATTTCAAGTTAGAAGATGTCAAGAACGCGTTGGCCGAGCGTGGGATACACGGAATGACCGTGACGGAAGTACGCGGATTTGGTCGGCAGAAGGGGCATACCGAACATTACCGCGGCACGGAATACGCAGTCGACTTCGTTCCCAAGGTGAAACTCGAAATCGTCTGCTCCGACGAGCAACTACAGACGGTCATCGATTCCGTTTTGGGAGCTGCGCAGACCGGTCAGATCGGTGACGGCAAGCTGTTCCTGACGGATCTGCAGGATGCCATTCGTATCCGCACGGGCGAGACCGGCGATGCAGCTCTCTGACCGGCCGGTTCGTTCGTTAGCAGGAAACATCGATCCATGCCGGCTTCTCCGAGACTGTCACCGATTGTCCTGGCCGCCCGACAACAACTGGCCGAGGGACGTGCTCAACTGTTCTTGCAGCATCGAAACGGTTCGCCTGGGATCCAAGTTTGCAATCACCTGTCCGAGTTGCTCGACTCCGTCGTCCTCACGCTATTCCAGGCCTCGCTCAGCGCGATCGAGGACCCGGAACTGGAGCACGCGATCGCGCTGATTCCCAACGGCGGCTACGGGCGCCGAGACGTCGCACCGTTCTCCGACGTTGACCTGATGCTCCTCACGACGCCGCAGGCCCAGACGCGGGCCGGCGAACTGGCGAGGCACCTGTCCCGCAATATCTGCGATGCCGGCCTGCAACTCGGGTTCTGCTTCCGAACCGTCAAGGAATGCATCAGCCTCGTGCAGAAGGACCCGGTCATTTTCACGTCGCTCGCCGAGTCCCGACTGCTCGCCGGAAACCCCCAACTGTTCCGTCACTATATGGACCGCTTGCAGCGGACCGCTCGACGGCGCTGGAAGTCGCTGGTCGGAGCGGTGATCGAGGCACGCAGGGTCGAACGCCGCAAGTACGGCGAAACGGTCTACATGCTGGAACCGAATCTGAAACGGTCACGGGGTGGACTGCGCGACGTGCAACTGGTGCGTTGGATCGGATTTGCCCGATTCGGACACTCGGAACTCGAGTCCTTGTTTCGTGTCGGTGCCATGACGCGTCCCGATCGCCGGCGTTTGCTTGGTTCACTGGAGTTTCTGCTGCGCTTACGTAACGAAATGCACTTTCATGCCGAAAAAGGGCAGGACGTCCTGGTTCGCCACGAACAGGTCCGGCTCGCCGAACATCTTGGATATCAGCGCCAAGCCGGACTGTTACCCGTGGAACGATTCATGCGCGACTACTTCGAGCGAACCGCGGACGTCCGCTACGTTTCCGCTCACTTTGTTTCCGGTGTCCAGGCCGCCTCCGGAATCACGTCAGCCGTGGCCGGTGTCTTCAGTCATCGAGTGGAGAACGATTTTCGAGTCGGACCGGTCCATATTCGAGCGACTCGCCAGGGCCTGGTGAAAGTCTGCAGCGACCTGGCCGAAGTGCTTCGAATCATGGATCTTGCCAATCTGTATCACAAGCGGATCGACCATGCGACCTGGGAGGCCATTCGTAATGCCATGTCGCATGCACGGCATGATCAAATTTCAACCGCCACGGTCCACCGGTTCCTGTCGCTCCTTAGCCAACCAGGCCGATTGGCCGACCTGCTCCGCCGACTCCACCAGTTGCGAGTGCTCGAATGCATCATTCCCGCCATGAAACATGCTCGCTCTCTCCTGCAATTCAACGACTACCATAAGTACACGATTGACGAACATTGCATCCGATCGGTTGAGTGTGCCACGCGATTCCAAGACGACCCGCGATTGGTGGGCGATGTCTACCGCCGATTGCACAACAAAAGACTCCTGCATCTGGCCTTGCTGCTACACGATCTGGGAAAGGGATACGACGAGGACCACAGCGAAGTCGGTGCTCAGATCGCGGCAGATACAGCTCAACGCTTGAATCTCTCGCCGGAAGATTCCGATGTCCTGAGATTCCTTGTCGCCAAACATCTGTTGATGTCGCATACGGCCCTTCGCCAGGATCTGGGCGATCCATCGGTGATCCTGAAGTTTGCCTTTGCAGTCGGATCACCGGAAGTCCTGCAAATGCTCTACGTCCACTCGTGTGCCGACCTGGCTGCCGTCGGACCAGGCACTCTGACCGATTGGAAACTGGACCTGATGTCCGAGTTGTACCAGCTGACACTGCAACACTTGACGGCCGAAGATGGACCGGCTCAGGCCAACGAACGAATCGAATCTGCTCGCAGCGCACTGCGACAATCGGTCGATACGCGCGACGATGTTGAGTGGTGGGACCGGCAGATTCGAGCGATGCCTGCGGCTTTTCTCAACGCGATCCCATTGGACCGATTGAAGGAAGTGCTGGTGAAGCTCCGCGAGCTCGGCCCCACGAACGTGGCCGCCTGGAGTCGCTACGTGCCCGAGCGCAAAGCAACGGTCTACCTGGTCGGCGCCTACGAAAACGTCACGCCAGGCATCTTTCATAAGCTGACCGGAGCACTTACCGGCAAGGGACTCGAGATCTTGTCCGCCGAAATTCACGACATTGAAGACGGGTTGGTTTTGGACCGGTTCACGGTCCTGGATCGAGATTTTTCCGGCACTCCGCCTGAGAATCGGCGCGACGCTGTCTGCCGGAGCCTGGTCGACGCCTTGACGGTCAATGCCCAACGACCACCCGTCTTTCGACGAATCTGGGAATCCGGGCACGGTGCGAAAGCATCGCAGTTTTCCGAATTGCCGACGCAAATCCGACTCGACGACGCAACTTCCGAGCGACACACAATCATTACCATATTCGCCTACGATCGGCGCGGGCTGCTTTACTCGATCGCCCGTACTCTGTTTGAATTGGGACTCAGTGTTCACGGTGCACGTATCGGCACCTATCTCGACCAGGTAGTTGACGTTTTCTACGTCACGGATCAAGAAGGGCGCAAAATCTACGATGACCGACTGCGCAGCGAAATTCGACGGCAGCTGGAGCTAGCGATTCAGCCGCCGGAAGGCTAAAGGACGGCGAGCCGCCTCATCGTGCCTGCTGCGCGGCAGCCCATACCGCGTCGCGGTTCCGCCCGGCGCCGGCAACCGGTCCCTCGCCGACAGGCCCGGCTCGCCGAGCACGTCCGGTTGTCACTCCGTCTGTTGTCTTTCGGCCTTCTCTCAATGGTCCGGAGCGCCATAACAAACCAGTGACCCGTCGCGGAGCGATAGGTAAATGCGCCCGCCGGCGACGATCATCCCGTCCAACACCGGCGCAGTCAGCAGCGCAACGGTCGCACACAGCTGAGGACC